>JAZOSI010000118.1:0-8426 GCA_045657065.1 Congzhengia sp.
GCGAATCCGTTAATTCGCTGAAAAAAGAAAACGAACGTCTTGCATTAGAAAATACATCACTTACAGAAAAGGCTACATCAACAGACGAGTTGAATCTTTTGGTGGAAGAACTCACAAAGTCAAAAGCAGAACTTTCAGAAAATGTAGAAAGCTTAAAGAAGTCTTTGGCTGATGCAGAATTCAATGGCGTTCTGTCATCATTGCTTGCAATGAATGGAGCAAAGAACATAAAAGCGGTAAGTGCCCTGATTAACAGAGAAAAAATAAACCTATCAGAAGACGGTGAAGCCGAACTCAAAGGGCAGATAGAGGCAATCAAAAACGAATGTGAGTATCTGTTCTATGATGAGGGCTTTTCATCAGGAATGCGCCACGGCGCAAGTGGAAATAATGCAGACGGTTTTACGAGCATGGCTCGTGCCGCTGCAAAACTTTAACAAAAAGAAAGAGGTAAAAATATGTCAAACAGCATTACATTAGCAGAAAAATTCTTACCCGTAATTGACGATATCTATAAGAAACAGTCAGTTACACAGGTTTTGGACAATGACACACAGGTAAATTTTGTAGGTGCAAACAAGGTGCAGGTATTAAAAACTGCAACAACAGGTCTTGGTGATTATTCAAGAGCCGACGGCTACCCTAAAGGCGATGTTACAGCTACATGGGAAACAATGACACTTTCAGTAGAAAGAGGCAAAGAACTTTCAATCGACCGTATGGACAACGAAGAAACTCTCGGTATGGCGTTCGGTGCTGTTACAGGTAGCTTTATGCGTGAGTGGGTAGTGCCTGAAATCGATGTGTACAGATTTGCAAAGTACGCGTCTGCCGACGGTATCACAAAAACATCAGGTGAACTCACTGCCGAAAACATCTTAACTGCAATCGACGAAGCGAAAAAGCAGATGGATGCAGACGAAATCCCCGAAGAAGGCAGAATCTTGTTTGTAAATTCTGACCTTCAGCTTTTACTCAATCAGTCTGTATCACGCTCATACGGTAGCGATGCTGCAGTAAATACAATTATGGGCGCATACAATGGTATGAAAGTTGTATATGTTCCTGCATCACGCTTTGTAACAAAAGTGGATTTGGCAGACGGTGCAACAGCAACAGGTTTCAAAAAGGCAGCTGACGCCGAAAATATTAACTTTATGCTTGTTTACCCCGGTTCAGTTCTTCAGGTGCAGAAATTCGCTATGCCGAAAATCTTCACACCTGACGAAAACCAGGACAAAGATATGTGGAAGTTCCAGTTCAGACTCTACCACGACTGTTTCGTGTATGAAAACAAGGCAAAGGGCATCTATGTAAACGTTGCCGAATAATAAAAGGATGATGTAAATGGAATTTATAGATTACGCTTATTATAAAGAGGTGTATTGCGGAACTCTGACGGAAGCAGAATTCAATAAAGTTTATCAGAAAGCGCTTGCATACTTAATAGGTGCAACCCGTAACAGAATAAAGAATGCGGATACTTCGGTGTGTTTTGCTCTTTGTGAGTTGTGCGATATATTTGCAGAAGATACATCGTGCGACAAAATCAAATCTGAATCTTGTGATGGTTACAGCGTGAGCTACCGTGAGACTATGAATACATACTCTTTGGCATGGGATGTTCTGACGACATATCTTGAAAGTTCAGGTTATCTCTACGGAGGAAACTATGTATGAAAAACTTAAAAACCGTAACAGTTTACAGATATGACGAAAGAAATAGTGTGTGGAGTAAGCGGGAACTAAAAAATGTGTTCTATACAGATTCTACCAATGACTACACTCTGTCTGATGCGCTCAATAAAAATGTAAATCTTACATTAAGAGTGATGGATGACACAGTATGTGATGTTATTCCCTCTGATGTTATCTTTTTAGGTGTACATCAGGGGGAAACCCCACCTGACGATGTAAGTGTTGTAGTTTCGGTGGTGCGTAATGAACACGGAACAATCACCCGCCACACCAAAATCCTGTGCAGATAACTTGACAGAAAGGATTATTATGGTAGCAAATATTTTAAATTACATATCGAATTGTCCGTATCTGTCATCATTTAATACAAACATTGATTTTTTGGGAAAAGACAAAAATTCCCTTTCCGTAAGCGGTAGGTCGGACGACAAAATCTTAAAAAAGTACACCGATGGCGATTCTATAGTTGCCCGTACATACAAGATGCGTCTCCGTCTGCCTTTCGGAATAGAGAAGACGAAAAATTACGAAAACTCTCGCCTTTGTGAAAATATAAGTTCGTGGGCAGAAAAAAACACGAAATCAGGAATTTTGCCTGAACTTTCAGACGACAAAATTCCCGTGTCATTACAGATACAGTTTATGATGGGCGATGTTTCTTATTTTTCAGATACGGCAATATATACAGCAGATATTATACTTGTTTTTTATAAGGCAAAGTAGAAAGGAAGAAAAATATGACAGGAAAGTTAATCGGAAGACATGAAAAAGTGGCATACTATGGCATTTCAGATGATGCCGGCAATGTAGTATATCACAGAATGAGCGGTTTTACAAAAATGAGTACTTCAAAAAACCCCATAGAGTATTCACGCCGCTACATTGACGAAAGTTTTGAGCAGACAGACATTGTGGCAATTTCGCCATCAATCGCGTTTACATTTGACCGTTACAGCGGAAATGTTGTTCACGATGATATCGTAGAAATTTCAGACAACGAAATTTTAGGCGAAGGTGCAGTACGCTCAATAGTAATTGCAGACCTTTCAACTGACGACGGCAAAGGTAATTGCCGTGCAGTAAAGCGCAATTTTTCTATCATGGTAGAAACAGAAGGCGATTCAATGGACGCCTATACCTTAAGCGGAACAATGAACACAAAAGGCGAAAAAATTTCGGGTACAGCCGTGATTTCTGACAACGGCGAAACTCTTACATTCAGTGCCGATGAGTAAGGTAAATATTTTATGTGAAAAGTTACCTGACTATGTGGTTTTGTTCGGAGAAAAGTATCCGGTACATACTGACTTTAAGAGATGGATAGAGATTTCTTTGATATTTGAAGAGGAAGATATAAAAGATCCGAAAGTAATGGCAAAAATCATTAAGCTATGTTACAAAGAAAAGCTCCCGCCCAATCATATATCAGCACTTCTGGGAGCGATATCATTTTTGAACAGGGGCACAGATTTATCTGTGTCCCAAAACCCAAAAAGCGAAAAAATATATTCTTTCAGCGATGATGCATCAATTATCTATTCAAGCTTTTATATCAGATACGGCATAGACTTATTAAGTGAAGAAATGCACTGGTATAAGTTCTGTGCTCTTTTTGAAAATATGACGGACGATAATCCTTTTAAAGCAGTATTAAAAATCAGAACCACTAATGAGCGGGAAATAAAAGACCCCAAGTCAAGAAAGAAGTTACAGTCGTTAAAGCAAAGATATGCCATCAAACAAAGAAAAGAAGTAAATGTGGCAGAAACGATAGGGGATTTGTTTTAAAGGAGGGACGATATGGACGAGAACACAAAAGAACTTATACAAGAAGCAGGTGAGCTTGGTCAGCAAATGGCCGAAAGCTACGATAAAGGTTATCTTGAATCTTTGAAAAAAGCCAATACAAAAGTGACACAAGCCTTTAAAACAAGGTATGAAGCAATAGGCTATCAGCTCAAATACGGTCTTATCACAGAAGAAGAGTATTATGACAAGCTGGCTAACATCCGTGATATGTATTTTAGTCGTGACACTCAGGAATGGCATAAATACACCGAAGAAATCTTTGACTATAAGGTCGGAGCTTTAAATGATTATAAAGAAGCGGTTGAGAAAAATCTAGAAGAAATTTTAGAGATTAGTCGTAAGAATTTTTCTGCTATCGAAAAAGAGCAGAGTAATTATTCGGAAAAACTTATGGATTTTGCAGGTGATAACGGTTTCAAGAAGCATCTTGTAACAGTAGAAAACTACTATCCCAACGGTGGAACGCTGAAGTTTTATGATTACTCGCTTACAGATTTTGAAAAAGAAATCGAAAAGCTCAAGTCTTTTAATCAATCCATCGAAAATTTAAAAGAAAAAGCAGGGGAAATTTCGCCTGATACATTCCAGATATTTTTATCGGGGCTTCGTGATATGCCTATTGATAATGCCAAGGTGTTTGCAGACCTTTTGGTGAAAAAAAGTGATGCTGATTTTAAACAGTATTTTGACTTGTATCAGGAGAGAAACGACATTGCAGAAGCGGTATCAAAAAACCTGTATGAAACAGATTTTGAAAATATGGCAAAATCGCTGAAAGAAGATTTAGAAGCTGAATTTTCTACAGTTCCTGACGACTTTTTAGTGTACGGAGAACTGACAGGAGAAAACTTCAGAGAAGGTTTTAAAAGTGAAATTGAAGGATTATTTGATGAGATAAAATTGAGGATTGCGGAGGCAACTGCACAAATCGGCGGGTCTTATGAAACAACAAATCAGAGTGTTTTTTCTCCTACATATTATTTCTTCGGCGATCGCGAAACCACATCGAGGACCAGGTTACAGGCAAAAAATGACGCCCTCTATCAGTATATGAGAGGTTTGGAATAGGGAGGGTTTTATGAAATTAATTTATGAAAACAAAAAAGGAAAAGTCGCAATGGACGGCGGTGATGGGGAAGGATTTAATATCATTGAAATAAGGGGACTATCATTTCCTGAAAATGATATGGAAACCGTATATTATCCAAATGTTGCAGGCCGTAAGGTAGAAAACGTAACGCCGCTTGAGAGAGTTATAACACTGTCAGGAGATATTTGCGACAAAACCAATAAAAAGCTGGAAAGAGCTATTAATGTATTCTCACACCCCGGTACAATCACTATAAACTCAAACGGAAAAGTGAGAAAAATTTCTGTCAGATGTATAAGCTTTGAACCCAACAGAAGACGGGGATCTTTCATTCCTTTTGTTGCACAATTTGCGGCGGATGACCCGTATTTTACAGATGTTGGAGAGACAAAATTATATGTGTTCAGGCGTGAAAAAATGCTTAAAACACAGTTTTCGCCTCCATGTATGGTATCGATGAGAAAAACAGAAACAGATATCTTAAACCGCGGTGACGGGGAGATAGAGCCCGTTTTTGAAATATCATCAAAAATTGGCGCAGTTTGTCCCGAAGGAATAATTATAAGAAACCGTAATAACGGAAACGAAATTAAACTTTTGTGTGATGTGGAGGAAGATGAAATTATTACCGTGGATGTGGGCAATAGAAAAATCACAAGCAACAAACGGGGGAATTTCATTTCCTATATGGCAGAAGAAACATCAATTTCACGTTTTTCTCTTGACAGCGATATATCTACGGTAGAAATTATCGCAAAAGATATGACAGGTACAATTTATGCGATATGCAGATATTCAAACAGATATCTGTATGCGCTCATATAAGGAGGAATTATGAAACTGGGAGATATCAGAATATACAATAAAAACATGGAACTCGTTTCAATAATTCCCCGATTTTTAGCATCAAACTGGGAGTTGAAATTTTCAGGTTATGGTTGCGGAGAAATAGAGTTTGAGCGTGACGATGAGATTGTA
Source organism: Congzhengia sp. (assembly GCA_045657065.1). Classification (GTDB taxonomy): domain Bacteria; phylum Bacillota; class Clostridia; order UBA1381; family UBA9506; genus Congzhengia. The sequence goes on from JAZOSI010000118.1 coordinate 5,576, forward strand.
TCTCTGTTATATGAAAATGAATATCTATTTTTGGTGCAGGACGGTATTCAGTCTATTGTTACTGGCTACAAAATCGGGAAAACCTGTACCGTATTTACCAGAACTCTGGAGTGGTTACTTACTAAGTTTATCGTAAAAGAAGTTACCGTAGGAAATAATTTAAGCAAAACTGTGGAGAGTGTGATGCGAGTTCTGCCTGATGCGTTTGGTCTTGAATTTTGCGGAATAGATGACGACTGCGATATGTCAGACATCACATTTTCTAAAGCTGTGGATTTACATACCGTAATCGTAGAATGTATAGGCGAAGAAAATATCGGGTTTTCATTTACTGTTGATTTTTCAACTAAAAAGTTCAATTTTTCTTTGCTTTGCGCAAATGAAAACAAAGATATTTTACTTTGCGATGAGTATAAAACATCCTACGACAGTGAATACACACATCATATTCAGGAAAAAGCGTCGGGTGCGTACTTTTATCAGAATGTTACTAATATGGGAGATTGGAATCCGGTAAACAACGATCCGTATCTCAGGGAAACCTCGAAAAACTACGGAAAATATTACACAGTATCTGAAACGGGAGTCAGATTCGGTACAGTGTTTAAAAAGGGTGACATCATCCTGTGTAAATCCCCCGACGGAAAGTTCACAATAGTTTCAGAAGCCGAACCGTTTTGGGGTAAAATTGCACCGGAGGATGACGGTATTTTTTCCTGGAGCGTGCTTTTAAACGCACAGAATTGGAACGAAGCCAAAAAGCTTTTAAAAGAGAAAAAAAGTATAGATTCACTGTCTACAAAAACGAAACTTTCTTACGGCAAGGATTATAGACTTGGAGACATTATAAAAACGAAATTTTACGGACGGGACAAAAGCTTTTCGGTCAAAAAAATAGTGTCAGAAGTACATCTGTGGACAGAACGCGGAGAATCAGGGGAAAGTCCCGTTATGAAAGATTTAAAGGAGGAATAAAATGGCATATAAATACAGTTTTGCGGATAATGAAATTTATTCGGCTGACGACTTGAATGCTATAACAAAAAGGCTCGTAACATCAGGAATTGAAGACTTGTTTGAAAATGGTACCGCATATAATGTGTCCCAATTTAATGAACAGGGAAAGCTTCTTTACACATCGGGAATTGTCCCTGAAACCTGTATGACCTTAAAAGTAGTACCTGACGGCGAGGGAAAGGTTTTGATAAACCCAGGCAAAGCGTTTTTTGACGACGGTGCAGTTATTGAAGTAGAAGCAGGCGGTGAGTCCCTTTCCTATGTTACGGAAGCAAAAAATTATGTATATTTAAAAAACGATTTACTGAATTCAAATGTGTGCTATCCTGTTTGCAGTACAGAAGAACCTACGGGCGATTATGTATTGCTTGCAGAAATCAATGAAACGGGTGAAATTACTGATAAGCGTACATACGCAAAGGGAAGATTGCCGGGGTATCAGAGTGTTGCTGGTGAGATTATGAATATAAAGGACAAAATACAGATTGTTTTTTCAAGCAGTACGAGTGGTTCTGGTTCAAAAACCTTTGACATAGGAAACAACAATTTCAGCAAGATTTTTTCTGTAACATGGCCCGACGGAACAAATGAGTATGGCACAGTGAGTGTATATAATATGGAAACAGGAAAGTATCTGTCCGGTCGTGCCAATGAATCGGGAACAGGCACAAAAGACGGCATCCTATCTCAGACAATATTTTATATTATGAGTAATACGAGCGGTAAGGTTTCAGGATATATTACATTTTCTCTGTCTGACGGAATTCTTACTGTAGACGGCAAAATTACTACCAGTCTATCGGGAAAATTTAAAAAAGGTGAAATTGTTGATATGGACATCGACCTTATACTTTTTTAGGAGGCAGATATGATAAATTATAATTTAAAAGTAAATTTTCAGGACGAAAAAGTTCTGTCTTCGGACATTGCCTTTGTGTCGGGAGATATAGGGGCATATAAGCTTATTTTTGATTTTTACGACAACGGCAAAAAAGTGGATATTTCAAAATATACACTGTCTGTAAAGGCAAAGCGTGCAGACGGAGTAAAAATAGCAAGCGCAGGAGAAATCGAAAACGGACAAGCGGTATTTATACCCGAAAATAATATTTATGAAATCCCCGGAGATTTGTATCTGGAGGTTGCCCTTTGTGATGCGGCAGGAAAATATATTACCGCAAAAGTTATTATAGCATCAGTAATAGAAGGTCTGGGCGAAACAGATGTAGGAGGCGCTGAAACACCGTCGGTATATGTGACAATGTTAAGCAATTTACAGTCCAAAATAGATCAGGCGAATCAGCTTATCAATGAGTCTATCCCTGTTAAAGGAGTAGATTATTTTGACGGCAAAGATGGTGTCGATGGTAAGGATGGGATTGACGGTAAAGATGGTTACACTCCCATAAAAGGCGTGGATTATTTTACAGAAGAGGAAAAAGAGGAACTTGTATCAGAACTTGATATGAAGATTGACGTTGTCAACAAATCGATTGATGAAATGAAAACCAATACATACAATTATTCCAACGCGGTCAAAGGGTTCTGTAAAGGAGAGCTAATTAGAATTGACGATGTTAGTCCTAATAAACACATGGTAAAATGTAAAACGTCTGTTCCAATCAGAGTGAGCAGTAAAAATATGATTTCATATCCGTATGCAATGAGTGGCAAAACATCAAATGGCATAACATTTACAGTTAATCATGATAATACAATTACGGTTAAGGGCACAGCTACTGCAAATGTTGGTTTTACAATTGTAAGTTTACAGCAGATGTTAAAAACACCTATAGGCACATACTACCTAAGCGGATGTCCTGCTGGTGGCTCA
>JAZOSI010000119.1:0-11719 GCA_045657065.1 Congzhengia sp.
GGCAACTACAAAATTCCCCACATCGGCTGGAATAAACTTATCTTCCCGAAAGATAAACCCAAGTCCCCTATTTTTAAGTATGTAAACGAGGGTGACCACGTGTATTTTGTTCATTCTTACTACTGTACGAACTGTGCAACACACACCATCGCATCAACGGAATACGGTGCCGAACTCACCGCAGCGGTAGCTCGTGACAATGTGTTTGGTGTTCAGTTCCACCCCGAAAAAAGTGGCGAAACAGGACTCAATATCCTTCGTGCATTTACAGAACTGTAGAAAGGAAAAGCTATGAAAATATTCCCTGCAATAGATTTAATAAACGGAAATGTAGTGCGTCTTTTAAAGGGCGACTACAACGAAGTTACCGTGTACGGAAATGACCCATTAAGCGTAGCAAAAGGCTTTGAAAAGTCAGGCGCTGAATTCATACACATTGTTGATTTAGATGCGGCAAAAGACGGTCGCCTCCACAACTACGACATCATCAAATCAATCTGCGAAAACACAAATTTGAAGGTTGAAATCGGTGGAGGCATCCGTACGGAAGAAGTGATAAAGCAGTACATCGATGCCGGTGTTTACCGTGTAATTTTAGGTACTATCGCTATCAAAAATCCCGATTTTACAAAAGAAATGATTAAAAAACACGGCGACAAAATCGCCATAGGTGTAGATATAAAAGACGGTTTCGTTGCCATTCACGGATGGACGGAAGTATCTGCTATTTCCTGCGACGAACTGTTTTCAGATTTAGAAAAAGCCGGTGCAAAATGCATAATCTGTACCGACATTTCAAAAGACGGCGCAATGCAGGGAACAAACCTTTCCCTTTACCGCGAATTGTCGCAAAAATACGCAATAGATATCGTAGCATCAGGCGGAGTTTCATCAATGGATGATGTAATCGCCTTAAAAGAAATGGGCATCTACGGTGCTATTTTAGGCAAGGCGCTCTATGTTGGAGCCGTAAATTTGAAAGACGCAATCGAGGTGGCAAAATGATAACAAAAAGAATTATTCCCTGCCTTGATGTAAAAGACGGAAGAGTTGTAAAAGGCGTAAATTTCAAGGGCTTGTCTGATGTTTCAAACCCCGTTGAACTTGCAAAATTTTATAGTGACAACGGTGCTGACGAGCTTGTATTTTATGACATTACCGCGTCCAGTGAGGGCAGAGGTATATTTACAGATATTTTGAAAGATGCCGCAAGCAAGGTTTTCATCCCCTTGACAGTAGGAGGCGGTATCAATACTCTTTCCGACTTTGACAGAGTCTTAAAATGCGGTGCAGATAAAGTTTCCGTAAATTCAGGTGCAATCAGAAATCCCCAAATCATAGAAGACGCCGCAAAATGCTACGGCAGTCAGTGCGTAGTGCTTTCGGTGGATGTGAAGCGTGTTGACGGAGAATTTCGTGTATTTTCTCACGGAGGCCGAGTTGACACAGGCATTGAGGCACTTTCCTGGATTAAACAGGGTTGCGATGCCGGCGCAGGCGAAATCGTAGTAAACAGCATCGACACCGACGGCGTAAAGCAGGGCTTTGATATCGAAATGTTAAAATCCGTGGAAGAATTAGTATCCGTTCCCGTTATTGCATCAGGCGGTGCAGGCGGCATTTCTGATTTTATCACGCTTTTCACAGAAATTCCCACGATTGATGCAGGATTAGCGGCTTCAATTTTCCACTTTGGCGAAGTCGAAATCCGCACTTTAAAAGAAGAATTAAAGAAAAATAATATAAATGTGAGGTCATAAAAATGGACATAAACAGCTTAAAATTTGACGAAAAAGGACTTATCCCTGCTATCGTTGTAGACGCAGACACAAAAAAAGTCTTAACGCTTGCATATATGAACAAAGAAAGCTTAGACATTAGCATCAAAGAAAAGAAAACCTGCTTCTGGTCACGCTCAAGACAAGAATTATGGTTAAAAGGCGAAACATCAGGAAACTATCAGCACATTGTGTCAATTACTGCAGACTGCGATAGTGATGCATTGGTTGTAATGGTAAAAAAAGACGGTCCTGCCTGCCACTTGGGTACGGACTCCTGCTTTAACGATACATTTTTTGGGGATGCTCCCCTTGATTTTTCTATCAAAACATTAGAAAAGAAACTCAAAGAAAGAAAAGAAAAAATGCCCGAAGGTTCTTACACAACCTATCTTTTTGAAAAAGGCATTGATAAGATACTTAAAAAAGTGGGCGAAGAAACCACAGAAGTAATCGTTGCGGCAAAAGGCGACGACCGTGCTGAAACCATTTATGAACTCGCTGACCTTATGTACCACTCTCTCGTTTTAATGATTGAAATGGGAATTTCAGTTGACGATGTTTTAGGGGAACTAGCATCCCGTGACATTATCGAACACAAGGTAAAACAGGAGAAAATGACAAAATGATTGGTATCAATCTTCACACGCATACTACATACTGTGACGGAAAAAACACACCTGAAGAAATAATAAAAACTGCTATCGACAAAGGCTTTTACGGGGTGGGTTTTTCTTCTCATGCCTATACGCCTTTTGACGATTCGTTCTGTATGAGTAAGGATGCTGAAGAAAAATACATAAGTCATATCAACGACTTGAAAAATTGCACAGATATTGAAATATACCTTGGCACCGAGCAAGACTTGTATTCAGAAATTAATAAATCATTATACGACTATACCATAGGCTCGATCCATTATGTAAAAGTGGGTGATTCATACCTTGAAGTTGACCACGCTGAAACTATAACCGACAACAATGTCAAAGAATTTTTCGGTGGAAGCTACAAAAAGTACGCAGGTGCATATTTTGAAGAAGTATGTAAGTTAAACAGCATCTCACCCGATATTATCGGACACTTTGACCTGGTTACAAAGTTCAACGAAGGTATGAAATATTTCGATGAAAACGCAAAGTCATATCTCGATATGGCATTTTCTGCTATTGACACATTGAATTGTGACATCTATGAACTTAATTCAGGAGCAATAGCCAGAGGTTACAGAAGTACACCCTACCCTTCTGTTCCGATACTTAAAAGACTCAAGGAAAAAGGAAAATTCATCAACATTTCTTCTGACTGTCATCAGGCAGAATATCTTGATTATCACTTTTCTGAAAGTGTTACACTTTTAAAAGAAATCGGCTTTAAATCAGCCGTTATTTTAAAGGACAAAAAATTCACAGAACAACCGTTATAAAATTGACGGAAAAACCATACAAAAAAGTAATAATATTATTACTTTTTTTGACAAAATAACATTGACTTTATCGGCATTTTTTTATATAATATAAGTATAAAATTCAGGAGATTTTTTTGCAACTGACGGATTGGCGGAGTTTACTGCCTGGGAGCAGAAAAATTAAGAAAAATGTCGACCGTCTGGGCAGCCCATTTACAAATCGTAGATAGGTCTGTCCATTTTTGTTTTAAAAATCCTCAGAAAGGTGATAAATATTATGAAAAAAATAGCAGTTATTATGGGTAGCGACAGCGATTTACCCGTTGTAGAAAAAGCAATAAATATGTTAAAGGAGTTTGATGTTCCCCATACAGTGCATGTACTTTCTGCACACAGAACTCCCGTTGAGGCGCATGACCTTGCAGCTAATGCCCGTGAAAACGGTTACGGTGCTTTAATTTGCGCCGCAGGTATGGCAGCACATCTCGCTGGTGCTATTGCTGCAAACACCACACTTCCCGTTATCGGCATTCCTGTTAAATCATCAAATCTTGACGGTATGGACGCTTTACTTTCAACAGTACAGATGCCCACCGGCATTCCTGTTTCTACTGTTGCTATCAACGGCGCAGCAAACGCAGCTTTAATCGCTATTCAGATTTTAGCAGTTGAAGACAAAGCTTTAGCAGAAAAATTAGACGCTCACAGAAAAGCGGGCGCTGAAAAAGTTTTAGCAAAGAACGCAGAAATAGCTGCAAAGTATAATAACTAAATCCCTATCCCGAAAGGAGAAAAACCATGGGCGGTTTTTTTGGAACAGTCAGTAAAAGAAGCGCAATCGGCGATGTATTCTTCGGCACTGACTACCATTCACACTTAGGCACAAAAAGAGGCGGCATGGCGGCATACAACGAAGAAGCAGGCCTGCAGCGTGATATTCACAATATAGAGAATGCACCTTTCAGAACCAAATTCCACGATGTTTTTGATGAAATGAGCGGCAACTCTGCTATCGGTTGCATCAGCGACGGCGATCCACAGCCCTTGCTCATCCGTTCAAACATCGGCACATACGCCATTACCATAGTAGGTATAGTGAATAACGCAGAAGAACTGATCGAAAAGTATCTTTTAACAGACGGCGGTCACTTCGGCGTAATGAGCGGCGGAAAGGTAAATTCCGTTGAACTTGTGGCATCTTTAATCAACCAGAAAGAAGATTTTGCTTCAGGTATCAAATTTGCACAGAGCGTAATCGTAGGTTCTGCCTCAATCCTTATCTTAAAGGACAACGGCAACCTGATTGCAGCCCGTGACAAATTCGGAAGGCTCCCCGTCTTAATCGGCAAAAACAGTGATGGCTTCTGTGTATCATTCGAATCTTTTGCTTACAAGAAACTTGACTATAAAGATTACAAGGAATTAGGTCCTGGTGAAATAGTAGAGCTTACCCCCGACACCTGCACCCAGCTTAATCCTCCCGAAAAAGAAATGAAAATCTGTTCATTCTTATGGAGTTACTACGGCTACCCCACATCAAACTACGAGGGCGTAAATGTAGAAGTTATGAGATGCAGAAACGGTCGCATTATGGCAAAGGCGGACAAGCTCGTGCACAACATCTCTGACCTTGACTATGTAAGCGGCGTTCCCGATTCAGGCACACCCCACGCTATAGGCTATGCCAACGAATCAGGCGTTCCTTTTGCAAGACCTTTCATCAAATATACACCCACCTGGCCAAGAAGCTTTATGCCTCCAACCCAGGCGGACAGAAAGAAAATCGCAAAGATGAAACAGATTCCCGTTCACGAGCTGATAGAAGGCAAAAAGCTTCTCTTTGTTGATGACTCTATCGTACGAGGCAATCAGTTAAAGGAAACTGTAGATTTTCTATATGACAACGGCGCAAAAGAAGTTCATATGCGCTCCGCTTGTCCCCCCATTATGCACAAGTGCAAATTCTTAAACTTCACAAATGTAAAGAGCGAGATGGACTTGATCGCACGAAAGACAGTTGTAGAGCTTGAAGGCGAAGAGGGATTAAACTATCTCGATGAATATTGCGATAGCTCTACCGAACGCGGCAAGAAACTACGCGATGCTATCTGCAAAAAGCTTCACTTTGCATCTCTTGACTTCCAGTCGTTGGACGGTCTTATAGAAGCAATCGGAATAGACAAATGTAAACTCTGCACATACTGCTGGAACGGCAAAGAATAGACGAAAGGACGAAAATATTATGCATCAGAATTCAAAATCAGACAGCTACGCAGCTGCAGGCGTTGATATTACTGCAGGCTACAACGCTGTTAAACTTATGAAAAAACACGTAGAAAGAACAATGAACGAAGGCGTTATGACAGACATCGGCGGTTTCGGCGGTCTTTTCTTACCTAACCTTGCCGGAATGGAAGAACCCGTACTCGTTAGCGGTACCGACGGCGTAGGTACAAAATTAAAACTTGCGTTTTTACTTGACAAACACGACACAGTAGGTATTGACTGTGTTGCAATGTGTGTGAACGATATCATCTGCTGTGGTGCAAAACCCTTATTCTTCCTGGACTACATCGCATGCGGCAAAAATGTTCCCGAAAGAATTGCGGATATCGTAGCAGGTGTTGCTGAAGGTTGCGTTCAGTCAGGCGCTGCTTTAATCGGTGGCGAAACAGCTGAAATGCCCGGCTTCTACCCTGTTGACGAATATGACCTTGCAGGTTTTTCTGTGGGTATAGTTGACAAGAAAAAAATCGTAGACAACAAAAAAATCACCGAAGGCGATGTAATTATCGCTCTTCCCTCATCAGGTGTTCATTCAAACGGTTTCTCACTGGTTCGTAAAGTATTCGATGTAGAAAATGCAGACATCAAAACACCTGTTGACGCTTTAGGCGGAAAATCAATTGGCGAAACATTATTGACACCTACAAAGATTTATGTAAAGCCTATGCTTGCACTTTTTGACGAAGTATGCGTAAAAGCTGTTTCTCATATTACAGGCGGCGGTTTCTATGAAAATATTCCGCGCTCAATCCCCCAAGGCTTCACTGCTAAAATCAAAAAATCAGATGTTAAGATTTTACCTATCTTTAAACTTTTACAGGAAGTTGGCAACATCCCCGAACGCGATATGTTCAACACCTTCAATATGGGCGTTGGTATGAGCGTAGTAGTTGCAAAAGAAGACGCAGGCCGTGCTCTTTCAATCTTAAAGGCTAACGGCGAGGATGCTTACATCATCGGCGAAGTAGTAAAGGGCGACGAGGGAGTAATATTATGGTAAAAGCTAAAATTGCAATTTTAGTTTCAGGCGGAGGCACAAACCTTCAGGCGTTGATCGATGCCCAGAAGTCAGGTATTATAAATTCCGGCGAAATCGCACTGGTTGTTTCAAATAACGAGCAGGCCTACGCCCTGACCCGTGCTTTAGATAACGGTATCAGAACATCATACATTCCGTCAAAAGCCCCTGACTTTGAAGATCAGTTAAAAAGGGTTCTGTCTACTGCTGAAATCGACCTGATTGTATTAGCAGGCTTTATGAAGATTTTGAGCGCCGACTTTACTAACGATTATGAAAATAAAATCATCAATGTTCATCCATCTTTGATTCCCTCTTTCTGCGGAAAAGGGTTCTACGGGCTTCGCGTTCACGAAGAAGCATTGAAATACGGCGTAAAAGTTACAGGCGCTACTGTTCACTTCGTAAACGAAATTCCCGACGGCGGAAACATCATTATGCAAAAGGCAGTCTACATTGAAGACGGCGACACACCCGAAGTTCTGCAGAAGCGTGTTATGGAACAGGCAGAATGGAAGATACTTCCCGAAGCAACCGAGCTTTTGTGCAAAAAAATTACCGAGGAGAAATAATAATGAGCATATATAAAATCGAGTCACTCGCTGACATTTTATCAAGCAACACCTACCCCGGCCGCGGTATCGTTATCGGTAAAACTCCCGATGGTACTAAAGCTGCCATTGCTTACTTTATAATGGGCAGAAGTGAAAACTCAAGAAACAGAATTTTTAAAGAAGAGGGAGAAAATGTAACAATCTACCCTTATGATGCTAGCAAGGTAGAAGACCCTTCTTTAATAATCTACTCACCTTTGAAAGTATTCGAAAACAAACTCATCGTTACAAACGGTGACCAGACTGATACAGTTTATGACTTTTTAAAGATGGGCAAAACTTTCGAAGAAGCGCTTAACACCCGTGAATTCGAGCCCGACTCCCCCAACTTCACACCCCGTATCAGTGGCGAACTTACATTCGGTGATTCTGACTTCACATACAAAATGAGTATTTTAAAAAGTGCTGACGAAATCGGCTCTGCTTGTAACAGATACACATACTGCTACAATTCAATCGCCGGCCTCGGCCACTTTATCCACACATATAATTGTGATGGCAACCCCATTCCCACATTCACAGGCGAACCCGAAAGAGTGGAGATAAAAGATAACATAGACGAATTCACATCTATGATCTGGGAAAACTTAAACAAAGACAACAAGATTTCTCTTTATGTTCGCTACACTGATTTAGCGACAGGTAAAGTGGAAAACAGAATGATAAACGGAAAGGAATTATAAAATGCGCGAATTTGAATTAAAATACGGCTGTAACCCCAACCAGAAGCCTTCTAAAATCTATATGGAATCAGGCGAACTCCCCATCGAGATTTTAAACGGCAGACCCGGTTACATTAATTTCTTGGATGCATTCAATAGCTGGCAGCTTGTAAAGGATTTAAAAGAAGCATTGGGTTTACCCTGCGCAACATCTTTTAAACACGTATCTCCTACATCTGCGGCATTAGGTCTTCCTATGAGCGATAAACTCAAAAAAGCTTGCTTCGTTGATGATATCGAAGGTATCGATGAATCTCCTTTGGCACTTGCTTATGCAAGAGCAAGAGGTACAGACAGAATGAGTTCATTTGGCGACTGGATTGCACTTTCAGATGTTTGCGACGTTACAACAGCAAAAATCATTGCGCGAGAAGTATCTGACGGTGTTATCGCGCCCGGATATGAACCCGAAGCTTTAGAAATATTAAAAGGCAAGAAAAAAGGCGCATATAACGTAATCAAAATTGATGCTTCTTATGTTCCTGAAGAAATCGAAACAAAACAGGTATTCGGCATCACATTCGAACAGGGCAGAAATAATTTTGAAATCAACAAAGAACTCTTATCAAACATTGTTACAGAAAATAAAAACCTTCCGGAAGAAGCAGTAAGAGATTTAATCATTTCATTGATTACTTTAAAATACACACAATCAAACTCAGTTTGCTTTGCATACGACGGTCAGGCAATTGGTGTTGGCGCAGGTCAGCAGTCAAGAATTCACTGCACAAGACTCGCAGGCCAGAAAGCAGACAACTGGCACTTACGCCAGAGTGACAAAGTCCTCGCTCTCCCCTTCCGTGAAGACATCAAACGTGCAGACAGAGACAATTGTATTGACTTATATATTTCAGATACAGATGCAGATGATGTACTTGCTGATGGCAAATGGGAATATTTCTTCACAGAAAAACCTGATGCCTTCACAAAAGAAGAAAAGCGTGCATACCTTGATTCCATCTCAGGTGTTTCTGTTGGTTCTGATGCGTTCTTCCCCTTTGGCGACAACGTAGAACGTGCGGCAAAATCAGGCGTATCATACATTGCACAGCCTGGCGGCTCAATCCGTGACGATAATGTTATAGACACATGTAACGCTCACGGCATCACAATGGCATTTACCGGAATGAGATTATTCCACCACTAAAATACAGGAGGAATCCAAATGGCAAACTTTTTTGAAAAATTAAAAGACTACGATAATGACGTATTTGCGGCATGCGACAGGGAACTTTCCCGTCAGCAGCACAACATCGAACTTATCGCATCAGAAAATATTGTATCAGAAGCAGTACTGCTTGCTGCAGGCGGAGTTTTAACAAACAAATATGCAGAAGGTTATCCCGGCAAACGTTACTACGGCGGTTGTATCCACGTTGACGAAGTAGAAGAAATCGCAAGACAGAGAGCCTGCAAGTTATTCGGTGCAGACCACGCAAACGTTCAACCCCACTCAGGTGCTAACGCAAACCTTGCAGTATTCTTCGCACTTCTTACACCCGGCGATACAGTAATGGGTATGAACCTTGCTCACGGCGGTCACCTTTCACACGGCAGCCCCGTAAATATTTCAGGTAAATACTTCAACATTGTTCCTTATGGCGTAGATGACGAAACAGGTATGATTGACTACGATGAAATGGAACGCATTGCAAAAGAATGTAAACCCAAGCTCATCGTATCAGGTGCATCTGCTTATTCAAGAACAATCGACTTTGCCAGAATCCGCAAAATTTGTGACGAAGTTGGCGCATATATGATGGTTGACATTGCCCACATTGCGGGTTTAGTTGCTGCAGGCTTACACCCCAGTCCGGTGCCTTATGCCGATGTTGTTACCACAACAACTCACAAGACGCTCCGCGGACCAAGAGGTGGTATGATTCTTTGTAAAGAGCAGTTTGCACAGCAGATTGACAAAGCTATCTTCCCAGGGATCCAGGGCGGTCCTTTAATGCACATTATCGCTGCCAAGGCAGTCGCATTGGGCGAAGCATTGACACCCGAATTTCGCGAATATCAGGCACAGGTTATAAAAAATGCAAAAGCATTGTCTGAAGCATTGATAGAAGAAGGCTTCAGCATTGTTTCAGGCGGCACAGACAACCATTTGATGCTTTTGGACCTTCGTGCATTTAACATCACAGGCAAAGAAATGGAACACCGTTTAGACGAAGTTCACATTACAGTAAATAAAAACACAATCCCCAACGATCCCCAGAGCCCATTTGTTACAAGCGGTATCAGAATAGGTGCACCTGCTGTTACAACAAGAGGCTTCAAGGAAGCGGAAATGAAAAAAATCGCAAAATGGATTCGTCTTATAGCCGAAGATTTCGAAGCTAACAAAGAACAAGTTACAAAAGAAGTAATCGAACTTTGCGAAAACTTCCCCATCTACTAAAACAGAAAGGCAGAATTTACCTATGAAAATAATGGTAGTAGGCGGCGGTGGCCGCGAGCATGCAATCATTAAAAAACTAAAAGAAAATAAATCAATCGAAAAGATTTTCGCACTCCCCGGAAATGGCGGTATAGCAAAAGATGCCGAATGTGTCGACATCGGTGCAAAAGATATAGACAAAATCGTAGAGTTTGCAAAGACAAACGCTATCAACTTTGCAGTAGTTGCACCCGACGATCCGTTGGTACTTGGTGCAGTCGATGCCTTGAATGAAATCGGTATCCCCTGCTTCGGTCCTAAAAAGTGCGCTGCTGAAATCGAAGGCAGTAAAGTTTTTTCAAAGAACCTTATGAAAAAGTACGGTATCCCCACCGCATCCTATGAAGTATTTACAGAAATGGATGAAGCGTTAAAATATTTAGAAAGCGCACCCATCCCCACAGTTATCAAGGCTGACGGTTTAGCTTTAGGCAAGGGCGTTATCATTGCAGAAACCCGCGACGATGCAGTTAATGCCGTTAAATCCATGATGGAGGACAAAGTCTTCGGTGCATCAGGTTCAAGAATTGTTATCGAAGAATTTTTGACAGGCCCTGAAGTTTCTGTACTTTCATTTACAGACGGCAATGTAGTTGTTCCTATGGTTTCATCTATGGACCACAAAAGAGCTTTGGACGGTGACCGTGGCTTAAATACAGGCGGTATGGGAACAATTGCTCCTAACCCCTACTACACAAAGGAAATTGCCGACGAATGTATGGAAAAGATTTTCCTTCCTACAATCGACGCTATGAATAAAGAAGGCCGAAAATTCAAAGGTTGCCTTTATTTCGGACTTATGCTTACACCCAACGGTCCGAAAGTCATTGAATACAATTGCCGTTTCGGCGATCCCGAAACACAGGTTGTACTTCCCCTTTTGGAAACTGACCTTTTAACAATTATGCAGGCAGTAGAAGAAGAAAAACTTGACGATTTAGACATCAAATTCTCTGATGGTGCCGCAGCATGTATCGTAATGGCATCAAAGGGATACCCCGAAAGTTACGAAAAAGGTTTTGAAATCACAGTCGATGACGACTGTGCTGCTGAAGTTTATATGGCAGGTGCGGCTCTACAAGACGGCAAAACCGTAACTGCAGGCGGAAGAGTTTTGGGAGTAGTGGCAAAGGCAGATAATTTGTCTGACGCTTTAACCAAAGCCTACAAAGAAGTAGAAAAAGTGCATTTTGACAACGCGTTTTACCGCCGTGACATCGGCAAACGCGCACTTGATGCATTAAAATAAACAGAAAGGCTACGAACACTATGGTTTACAGAGTATATGTAGAAAAGAAAAAAGAACTTGCCAACGAAGCCAAGGCATTGTTTTCTGATGCGGTTACACTTCTCGGCATAAATAATTTAAAGGGTGTACGCCTTTTAAACCGTTATGATGTTGAAAATATTGAAAAAGACCTTTTTGACTATGCAGTTAAAACAGTTTTTTCAG
>JAZOSI010000120.1:0-4939 GCA_045657065.1 Congzhengia sp.
CCTGATGCCTCAAACAAAGACATTATAAAGGCTATGGAAATTGCCCATGTCCACGAGTTTGTAAATAATCTGGACCACGGTTGGAATACTATCGTCGGCGACGGCGGACTGGATTTATCAGGGGGACAAAAACAGCGTATCGCCATTGCCAGAGCTGTTCTGGGAAATCCCGATATTCTTATATTTGACGAGGCAACTTCTGCCCTTGACAACATCTCCGAGCGTGCTATTCAGGAGGCTATGGAGACATTGATGAAAACCCACACCGTTATCATCATCGCTCACCGTCTTTCAACTATAAAAAATGTTGACAGAATTATGGTTTTTGACCACGGAAGTGTAATCGAAGAAGGCACATACGACGAGCTCGCAAGCCTTGAAAACGGCAAATTCCACGAATTTTTGACACATGGAGAATAATTAATATAAAAAAGACACTATTTCTTCTGAAATAGTGTCTTTTTTTCTTGTAATTTATCACTCTTTATGATATACTTATAATGTATAATTATGTAGAATGAGGTGAGGTTTGTGAAGACAGCAAAATGGAAAGTTTTTTGTGATATTTCATTTTTTCTTGCTTTAGTTTTCAAGATGTTTTCACAGGGACTTCGCTATTTCCCCGTGCTCGATGATTACATTCAGTACGGATATTACCCGCTATGTCCGCTCTCTCTTGTCTACTTTGAAAAAGGAACAATCACAACCCGCCCCTTTGCAGCTCTTTTTGACCCTGCTGTGTGGGGAAGCTTTTACCCCGATTTGTGGGTGGCATTAGCAATTATTTGTGTTTTGTTTTTCTTGTCGGCAAAATTATTTGCAAGTGTATTTGAAAAACTCAACATCCACATAACACCCTTTTTATATGCAGTATATCTGCTTATTCCTTTGGGTTTTGAGGGTACATACTGGATTTCGGCATCTTCCAGAATCTGCGTGGGAATGTTTTTTGCATCGCTCTCGTCTTACTTAATCATAAAAATTTCAGAATCCCGCAAAAAATGGCTCTGGATTCCGTATGTAATATCAACCGTTCTTTCCTGCGGTTTTTATGAATCCGTTATGATAGTGAGTTGCGTTTTGCAGTTCTTTGTAATTATGTCGATAACAAAAAGCGCAAAAAAACGCCTGACTTTCCTCATAACCCCTGTGCTTTCAGGCGCAGGTTTGCTGATATACTACGCCCTTGCAAAAAACATCGGCGCTATAGGAAACCGTGCAAGTGGTTTTGAAGTTAGCAATATTCAATTTTCTTCTTTTGCCGACCAGCTTTATGAGGTATTTATAACAGGCGGTATAAAAACCACCTTTGCAGGAGCCTTAGACGGACTTCGACTGTTGGTGCAAAGCACAAACGGACTTGTACTTTTGGGACTGGCTCTCATTATTTCCGTTGCCTGTGCGCTATTCGGCTCAAAAGGAAAATTCTATGCAAAATGGTCTTTCTGTGTTCCCGTAGGATTTATTCTTGCGGTTTTACCCCTTGCACCCAATCTTTTGGTAGAAACGGTGTGGCTCACATACAGAAACGCAGTTACATCCTTTATCGGTATAGTGCTTATACTTGCGCCGTTGTTTAACTGGCTTTTCCGTCATCGCTGGGCAAAATTTACTATGATTTTTGTGCTCGTATTTTTGTTTTCATTATCGAATGTAAACGAGCTTGACACATACAAAAGAGTGAACAAACATGACCAGTATCTTGTTTCACAAGTAACAAAAGAGCTTGATCAGGAAGTTTTGTCAGGTAAAAAGGATGCCATCGTAGTACTGCCTGCATCAGTTACAACACGCCAGACATCTTACTATAAAGACCACGTTTTAGGCGTGTTCGGCTCCGACTGGGCATTAACAGGCGCCGTAAGAGCAAACTTAAAAAACACATACATCACAAAAGTTACACCTGTGGTAAAAGGCGAAAACTTCAACTCTGCAGGTTGTCAGGTAATTTACCTTAAGGAGAACTAAATGAGAGAAAAAATCAATGTTTTAGGCGTACAAGTAGATACTTTTGATATGAATGAAGCAAGCGACTTCTTGACAGACGCAATTGACGCGAACGAGTATTGTCCTGTATACACACCAAATTCAGAAATCATTCTGCACGCTTATAAAAATCCCGAATACAGAGATCTCTTAAACCGCGGAGGTCTCGTTACCCCCGACGGAATCGGCGTGGTATATGCGTCAAAAATTTTAAAGAAACCCCTCAGGGAGCGTGTTGGCGGATTTGACCTTGCAAATAAATTATTGGAAAAATGTGCGCCAGATGGTCGTACCCTCTACCTTTTCGGCGGAAAACCGGGAATTGCAGAAAGAGCGAAAGAAAAAATAGAAGCGCTCTACCCCGGAATTAAAGTCGTAGGCACTGCCGACGGATATTTTGACGAAGAAAAAGAGAAAAATATTATAAATGACATAAACGAAAAATCCCCGGACATACTTTTTGTATGCTTAGGATTTCCCAAGCAGGAGACGTGGGCAGATGCTCACCGCGACCTTGCCGCCCGCGTTGTAATGTGTATCGGCGGGTCTTTGGATGTTTTTGCAGGCGAGGTAAAAAGAGCGCCCCAAATTTTCATAAAACTCGGTCTTGAGTGGCTCTACAGACTACTTTGTCAGCCATCAAGATTTATCAGAATGTTAGCGTTGCCGAAATTCGGATTTACGGTATTACTGCACGGAAAGAAATTTTTAAAATAAGAGGTAAGTTATGGAATATAAATCAGGTTTTGTTAGTATTATAGGTCGCCCCAATGTGGGTAAATCAACATTGATAAACCGTCTTGTAGGGGAAAAAATTGCTATTATTTCAAGCAAACCCCAAACAACGAGAAATAATATACTGGGAATTTTGACAGAAGAAAATATGCAGATTGTTTTTACTGATACCCCCGGTATTCACGAGCCTACAAGCAAGCTCGCTGAACTTATGGTGCAGTCGGCGAAAGATGCTATGAGCGATACTGATGCGATTTTGTTTTTGGTTGAACCCATTCCCAATGTAGGAAGAACAGAGCAAAAAATCATCGAGGGTTTAAAAAAGCAGAAAGCCCCCGTAATTTTAGTAATAAATAAAATCGACACAGTAAAAAAAGATATCTTGTTGGAAGTCATTACAAAATACACTAAAGAATATGACTTCGCTGCAGTTGTTCCCATATCTGCAATGAGACGTGACGGCGTGGATGCTTTAAAGAGTGAAATTATACCTTTCATCCCCGAAGGTCCCCAGTTCTTCCCCGAAGATATGGTAACAGACCAGCCTGAGCGCCAGATGGCGGCAGAAGTAATCCGTGAAAAGCTTCTTCGAGCTTTAGACAAGGAAGTTCCCCACGGTATTGCCATTGAGATTTTTTCTATGAAAGAAAAGAAAGACTCTTTAAAAATCGAAGCAAACATCTACTGCGAAAAGCAGTCCCACAAAGGCATCATCATCGGTCGTGGCGGCGAAATGTTAAAGCATATCGGTACGAAAGCACGCGAAGACCTTGAGCGTATGCACGAAAAGAAAGTGCACTTGGACCTCTGGGTAAAGGTAAACGAAGACTGGCGTAACAAACGCGGTAAAATCGCAAATTTCGGTTTTGAAATATAAGGAAAACTTATGGAAATTAAAACAAAAGGCATCGTTTTGGGAAGAAATTTCTACGGTGAAAAAGATGCCATCATTACCATTTTAACTGAAGATTACGGTGTGCTCACAGCCTCTGCCAAAGGCGTAAAAAGTATGAAAAGTAAACTGGCCTCAGGTTGCTCACTTTTTTCGTACAGCGACTTTTTATTGACAGAATCTAACGGCCGCTATATCGTCACATCGGCGGTGCTTTTGGAGGGCTTCTACGGGTTGTCATCAAATATTGAGCGTCTGTCTTTTGCCACTTATGCAGCAGAAGCAGCGGCAACAATATCCCCTGCCCCCGAAGATGCGAAAACCGTAATTCCCCTTTTGATGAACACATTTTACTTATTTGCAAATTCTCAAAAGGATTTACGCCTTATAAAATGCGTGTTTGAGTTGCGGCTTTTATGTGCCTTGGGTTATGCGCCCGAGCTTGACGGCTGTGTAGAGTGTGGCGATACAGAAGAAATCTGTTTTTTCAGTGTCAGTGAAGGTGGTGCTGTGTGCCGTCCCTGCGGTGGTATTTCCGACACCCAGATTATCACGGGAAACACTCTAACCGCTATGAGATATGTAAAAGACTCCGACGACAAAAAAGCGTTTTCCTTTGCTCTGGCAAAGACAAATATAGACGAATTTGAAAACTGTACAGAAAAAATGATGGAAGACATCTTGGGAAAAAGACTTCCATCCCTTACCTACTTAAAACAAATTTCAGGAAGGATATAACCCTATGAATATAGATAAGATCTTAAAAGTTGTGGAGCGACCCTCCCGCTATATAGGAAACGAATTCAACAGTGTACATAAAGACCTTTCGGATATCAATATCCGTTTTGGTTTTTGCTTTGCCGATGTGTACGAAATCGGTATGTCCCACCTTGGTATGAAGATACTTTACCATCTTTTAAATTCCGCTCCCGATATCTACTGCGAGCGTTTCTTTACCCCTTGGGTAGATATGGAAGAAGAAATGAAAAAAGAAAATATTCCACTGTTTTCACTGGAAACCAAAACACCTTCCAGGGAATTTGACTTTTTGGGATTTACCCTGCAGTATGAAATGAGCTATACAAACATTTTAAATATGTTAGAGCTCGGCGGTATTCCCCTTTTGTCATCTGAACGTGACGACTCATACCCAATAATTACAGCAGGCGGTCCTTGTGCGTATAACCCTGAACCGTTAGCTCCTTTTGTTGATTTCTTTATGCTTGGAGAAGGCGAAGAAATGATGATGGAAGCTATGGACTTATACCGCGAAATGAAAAAGAACGGTAAGTCAAAAAGGGAATTTTTAGAAGAAGTAGCAAAAAT
>JAZOSI010000121.1:0-3788 GCA_045657065.1 Congzhengia sp.
AAGGCGTTCAAACAGGACCATCACTCAAGACGTGGTCTTTTGAAAATGGTTGGTCAGCGTCGTGGTCTTTTGAAGTACCTCATGAAGGTTGACATCGAAAGATACCGTGCAATCATCGAAAAACTTGGTCTTCGTAAATAATTTAATCACAGAACCTTATAAGTGCCACGTTACTGCTTTAACGCTGATGTGGTACTTTTTTCTGTTTATTTTCAGGGAGAAAAATGACGAATTTTATTTACAAACAAATTACTTTGTGCTATAATTATTGTGTATTATTAGGTTAGGATGAGGTATGATGATTATAAATCCGATATCGACAGGACCGGATAGCGATTTTATCCGTGTTCCAAGTCTTGCTTGTGACAAGTTAATACAGTCGGGTAAATCTACATACCTTGCAGTTTATATGTTTACCCTTTCCCAGTACTACAACGGAAAAACGGACATTACAAACGGTCTGATTGCAGATGCCCTTCACATAAATATTATAGACGTTGTAAATGCGTATTTGTATTGTTCATCTCAGGGATTAGTCAAAATACATAATTTTGTTGATGTTACAGATTCCGAGTTTGATATTGAGCTTTGCTTTAATTTGTGCGGCAAGGTTGCACGTGCAGACTTCAAGCCTCATTATCACGGAGCAGAAATCAGCAAAAAAATTGCCGAAGACGGGAAATTATCCCAGATGTATAAGATAGTAAGTACAACTTTGGGCAAGAATTTGAGCTCTGCGGACATTGAAATTTTGTATTCACTTCACGATTACTACGGAATGAGTCCTGAAGTAATTGCCGTGATGATTGACTACCTTGTTTCCCGCAATATCACCACTATGCGCAAAATTGAAAAAGAAGCACAAAAGTGGGTAGAAAATGGTGTAGACACTGTAGCAAAAGCAAAAAGACATATAAAGAAACGCGAAGAATTATTGTCCTATGCAAATACAGTAAAACGTATTGTAGGTGCAATAGAGCGAAAACTAACCACAAAAGAGCTTGAATTTATTACAAAATGGCAGACTGAATTTAAGTCAACACCCGAGCAGATAAAAGAAGCCTATGAGAAAACTGTTGATGCAACTGGTAAAGTTTCTTTTAATTATATGAATAAAATTTTAGAGAGCAACAATGGAAAAACATCTGTTGCGCCTAAAAAAGAAACTTCAAAAAAGCCGAGATACGATTACGGCGAATTGGAAAGACGCGCATTTAAAAAAGTGACGGAAGGCGGTGTATAAAATGGCATACGATAAAGAATTGCTCCAGGAAATTGAGATGGAGTATGAAACCCAGCGAATGAAGAATGAGCAGGATTTAAAAAGACGCCAGAACGCCGTTTTTGCACAGGTTCCCGAATTAGAAGATATAGACAGTGAAATTAAATCATTAGGATTAAAACTTTATAAAATTGCACTTTCAGGCGATGATGTAAAAGAACAGATAGCAGAATTGCGATCAGGACAAAAAGCGCTTTTAGAGAAGAAAAAAGCACTCCTTTTAGCTAACGGCTATCCTGAAGACGAACTTTCTGAAAGATTTTTGTGTGATGCTTGCCATGACACAGGCGCAATAGGTACAAAGTCCTGCGAATGCTTTAAAAGAAAATTAATCGAAAAGGCGTATGAGCAGTCAAATTTATCAGCACAGCTCACGCACCAGTCCTTTGATACATTTGATATGTCATTATACAGTGAGGAAGTAGATTCTTACTACGGCATATCACCCAAGAAGCATATGGAAGGAATTTTAGCAAGTTGCAAGAATTTCGTACAGAATTTTGGAACAACTGATGAAAACCTCTTGTTCTGGGGCGAACCCGGACTTGGAAAAACATTCCTTTCTACCTGCATTGCAAAAGAACTGATTTCAAAACAACATTCAGTAATATATGAAACAGCATACAAAACATTTTCTATGCTTGAAGAGCTGAAATTCAAAAAAAGCGACAACGAAGAAAAATTAAAATTCAAGGTGGAAAAGCTCTATTCCTGCGACCTTTTAATTTTAGACGATTTAGGTAGCGAGTTTACAACACAGTACACCACAGCATCGCTTTTTGACATTATAAATTCAAGGCTTATTTCAGGCAAGAAAACACTTATAAACACAAATCTTTCAATGTCAGAACTTGGGGAAAAATACGGCGAACGCGTAGTTTCAAGACTTTATGGTCATTTTAAGTTTTTGCAGTTTATAGGCTCTGATATAAGAATAGATAATTCAACAAATAATTAAAATACAAAAGACAAAAGGGGAGTTTTAAAAATGGTAAACCACGGTAAAGATGTAAAGATTTTCGCCTGCAATTCTAACCCTCAGTTAGCAGAAAAAATCGCTGCAAACTTAGGTATGGAATTGGGAAATTCAAATGTTGGTATGTTTTCAGACGGTGAAATTGCCATCAACATCAATGAAATGGTAAGAGGTTCTGATGTTTTCGTTGTTCAGTCAACATCAAACCCTGTAAACAACAACTTAATGGAATTGCTCATTATGATTGATGCTCTAAAGCGTGCTTCAGCATCAAGAATTACAGCAGTTATGCCTTACTTTGGCTATGCAAGACAGGACAGAAAATCAAAGGCAAGAGACCCGATTTCAGCAAAACTCGTAGCAGATTTGTTGACAACTGCAGGTGCAGACAGAATCCTTACAATGGACTTGCACGCAGCGCAGATTCAGGGCTTCTTCAATATTCCTGTTGACCACTTAAAAGGCGGCAGATTATTAGCAGAATATTATCTTGAAAAATTCCCCGTAAGAGACGATGTAGTAGTAGTTTCTCCCGACTTGGGAAGCGTAACACGTGCTCGTGACTTTGCAGCAAAACTCGATGTTCCGATTGCAATCATCGACAAACGCCGTCCGAAGCCCAACGTTTCAGAAGTTATGAACATCATCGGCGATATAAAAGACAAAACCTGTATCTTACTTGACGATATGATTGATACAGCAGGTACAATCACAAATGGTGCA
Organism: Congzhengia sp.; assembly: GCA_045657065.1. GTDB lineage: Bacteria > Bacillota > Clostridia > UBA1381 > UBA9506 > Congzhengia. The sequence goes on from JAZOSI010000121.1 coordinate 2,982, forward strand.
CAGGCTTTAGCTGACCGCGGTGCGAAGGCAGTTTACGCTTGCTGTACACACGGTGTATTATCGGGCCCTGCTATCGAAAGAATCCAGAACAGTCCTATCGAAGAATTACTTACACTTGATACAATTGTTATTCCCGAAGAAAGAAGAATTCCCAAAATTAAGACAATCTCTGTAGCGTCACTCTTTGCAGAAGCTATTAAGAGAATTTACAACGACACATCGCTCAGTGAACTTTTCTAATTTATATAAAAAAGAACCGCCGATATCGGCGGTTATTTTTTTATATCTTTGTTTCTTTATAATACTGTCTTAATAATTCACACGAATTATGGAATTTTTCCTTTTCGTCTTCAGTAAGATTTATATTCAGGTGCCCTCTTACGCCTTGTCTGCCCACCACGACGGGCAAGCCTGCATATACATCGTGCTCGCCGTATTCACCGTTTAGGTATGCAGACACAGTTAATATGCTGTTTTCGTCTTTTAGGATTGCTTTTACTATTCTCACCAAAGACATTCCTATGCCGTAGTAGGTTGAGGTTTTAGCTTCTATGATTTCGTATGCGGCATTTTTTACCTTTTCGGATATTTCGTCCATCTCATTCTGTTTGAAACGGTCCCCGTATTTAGAAACGATGTCTGTTACGGGTTTAGTTCCGATTAAAGCCTGGGACCATGGAACAAACTCCGAATCTCCGTGCTCTCCTATGACATAGGCGTGAACGTTTTTGGGGTCAATGTTAAAATATTCACCCAAGAGAAAACGAAGTCTTGCAGTGTCCAGAGTAGTTCCTGAACCGATAACTC
>JAZOSI010000122.1:0-2918 GCA_045657065.1 Congzhengia sp.
CCGCCACATCCTGGGTAACCACATCCGCCACAGTTTGCGCCTGCTAAGAGATCTGTGATTTTTTCTATTCTTTCGTCTTTTGATACTCGGAAGACTTTTGCCGCTATTCCTAAAAGCACACCGAATACGGCACCTAAAATTCCGAATATTAAAATCGGAGTTAATATTTCCATCATACTTACCTCCTAAAAGCTCATTCCCGAAAAGCCTAAAAACGCCAACGCCAGAAGTCCTGCCGTAACTAAAGCTATCGGGAATCCCTGCAATGCTTTGGGGATGTCTGCAGTTTCTAATCTTTCTCTCACACCTGCAAAGAGCACAATGGCAAGCATAAACGAAAGTCCTGCAGAAAAACTATACACCAATGTATAAAGAAAATCGTACTCTTGCTGAACATTAAGAAGCGCCACGCCCAAAACTGCACAGTTTGTGGTAATAAGAGGAAGATATATTCCAAGGGCACCGTAAAGGGCTGGCGAGAATTTCTGTATAGCCATTTCAACGAGCTGTACCAAAACGGCAATAACTAAAATAAATGCAACAGTCTGCATATATTCGATATGTGCCAAAACCAAAAGCTTTTGCACGAAATATGTTACCGCCGACGCCACAGTCATAACGAATGTAACTGCCACACTCATACCAACGGCTGTACCTACTTTTTTAGAAACGCCAAGGAACGGACAAATTCCCAAAAACTTCACAAGTACATAGTTGTTGGCAAGTATGGTAGAAAGTGAAAGGAGAACGAGTTTTGCAAACAGTGCCATTATTTATCGCTCCTTTCTTTTTTTGCTGTGATAACATTGATTATTGCTAAGATAACACCGAGCACAATAAACGCACCGGGAGGCAAAATCAAAACGGTTGCAGGTAAAAAGCCCTCACCGAAAACGCTCATTCCTAAAAATGTTCCGTTTCCGAGGACTTCACGAACTGCACCTAAAATGGTAAGAGCAAGGGTAAATCCAAGTCCCATTCCGATACCGTCAAGGGCAGATTTAACCACGCCATTTTTAGAAGCAAAGGCTTCTGCTCTTCCTAATATTATACAGTTTACAACAATCAAAGGAATAAATATGCCCAGTGATTCTGAAACTGACGGTGCAAAAGCATCGAGTGCCATTTCAACCGCCGTAACACAACCTGCAATAACGATGATATACGCCGCTATTCTTACTTTATTGGGGATTAAGTTACGAATGAGCGAAATGATAATATTTGATGCAACAAGTACCACCATAGTTGAAAGTCCCATACCGATACTGTTTGCAACAGATGTGGATACGGCGAGCGTCGCGCACATTCCCAAAAATTGTACGAAGATGGGGTTTTCCGAGAAAATTCCCTTTGTAAGTTCTTTTAAATTACTCACTTTTTCAACCCCCCGTCTTTTACAACAGCAACAGCATCGGCGACTCCCGATGTTACTGCTTTTGATGTGATTGTAGCACCTGTGATTGCTACTATTTCGTCATCTTTCGGTGTTCCGTTTTTGATAACTTTAACGGCATCACCTTTTCCTTTATACTGTTCTCTGAAAGTGTCGTCGGTACATTTAGCACCTAATCCTGCAGTTTCAGAATTCGAAATCACCTTTACGCCCGAAACTTTAAAGTCTTTTGTTACGCCTACCATCATATCTATCGTACCACCGTAACCTGAGGGTGTTACATTTACGCACCAGCCCTGGAGTTCTTCGTTTTTCATAGCACAGAATACGGCTTTGACATTGCCTTTGCTATATTCTAAATCTCTGAACTCATCGGCATCAGGACAAACTTCCTGTTTTGCCTGGTCCTGTTGAATTTTTACATTTTCTGCAATTTTATCTTTGGTAACAGAATTTGTAAAGGATAAAAGTCCTGCCACCACAACAGCTATAACAAAAAGGACCAATGAAAGTACAATGGGGTTTTCGTTTTTTTGCATTATTTTTTACCCCCTTTTTGTGTGCCGAAAGCTCTTGGCTTTGTCCATCTGTCAATTAAGGGTGTTGCCACATTCATTAAAAGTATTGAGTAGCTCACGCCCTCGGGATATCCGCCAAAGCGTCTTATTACAAATGTCAATATACCGCAACCGATACCCATAACAATCTGACCGCGTACAGTAATAGGCGATGTTACATAGTCGGTTGCCATAAAGATTGCACCAAGCATAAGTCCGCCACCAAGTACATTATACGCCATACTGTAAATGGGAGTAAGTCCTGCTGATGGGAATATAAATGCAAAGAGAGCAACAGTAAGTATATACGCTACGGGAACTCGTGCAGAGATTACTTTTCTTGCGATCAAGTAAATTCCACCGATAAGGAGTGCCAATGCTGATGTTTCGCCGATACATCCGGGGATATTTCCTATAAACATATCAAAAAGTCTCGGGAGCTCGCCTGCTGTCGCATCCTTTAAAACTGCCATAGGTGTAGCAGAAGATACTGCATCAACTCCGAAAGGAGAAGTCCATGTGGTCATAATAACAGGCCAGGACGCGAGCAGGAATGCTCTGCCGGCTAACGCAGGGTTCATAAAGTTATTTCCCACACCGCCAAAGAACTGTTTTACTATAATTATTGCTACGAATGAGCCAATAAGGCAAATCCACCAGGGCGCAGATACAGGTAAATTAAACGCTAAAAGCAAACCCGTAACTACTGCTGTACCGTCAGAAATTGTGACGCGCTTTTTGGTGAGCTTTTGCCATAAATATTCAAATCCCACACAAAACAGTACGCAAAGCGCCGACAGCACCAAGCTCTTATAACCAAAATATATAACTGATGCAATCAGCGCAGGGATTAACGCAATACATACATCAATCATAATGCCTTGCGTTGTTTTTTCATCTCTTATGTGAGGAGAAGGTGAAACTATTATGTTTTCCATTATTTAGCCTCCTTTGCACGACGGGCATTT
>JAZOSI010000123.1:0-9504 GCA_045657065.1 Congzhengia sp.
AAGCGCCCTGAATTTATGAGACTTATGAGGGATGCAAGGCTTGGCAAGTTTGATATGGTGGTAACGAAAGACATATCGAGAATGGCAAGAAACGTGGTCGACTTCCTACAATCAATAAGAGAACTGAAAGCTATAGGAATCCCGGTTGTATTCGTAAACACTAATCTGTCAACCGAAGACGGAGAATTGGTGCTCACCATGCTTGCGATGGTAGCACAACAGGAAAGCGAAAATACATCTAAAAGAATCAAGTTTAGTAAAAGCCTTAATGCAGAAAAAGGCAGAGTGCCAAACATCATATTCGGTTATGACAAGACTATTGGCGATTACTTTAACCTAAACATTAACACCTTTGAAGCGAATGTGGTACGCCGAATATATCAAATGTACATAAACGAAGAATATGGTGCAAGCAAAATCGCAAAAATCCTTAACGAAGAAAATGTAAAAACAAAGCGAGGATGCAATTGGACCCAAAACGGAATTTGCAGAATTCTCACTAACAGAATGTACTGCGGAATTATCATCAATGGCAAAGAAGAAGTAAAGGATTTTCTGACAGGCGACAGAATCTATAAACCCGAAGAAGAATGGAAAGTGGTAGAACGACCCGACCTTGCGATTATAGATATGAACACCTTTGAGCTTGCTCAAAAGAAGCTGGAGATAAACAAACAAAAATTCTCTCAGGGACAGAGAAAGGACTGCAAGCATGTATTCAGCACTCTGCTTAAATGCAGTGACTGCGGACACTTCTTCAGGCAAGCGAAACGAAAAGTGAAAAGCGGTTATAAATACACATGGGTATGTTGCGGACGGAATATCAACGGAGCAAATTTCTGTAATAACAAGACGGTCATAGATGAGGGGGAATTGCTTGAGTCTATCAAAAAGTATCTTACAGGCTTAATTGAGGACAAGCAAAAGGTTATTAAGAAAATAATCAAGGACTTCAACAAGAATTATGAGCCAATGCACCAAAATCTTAAAACCGAAAAAGAGATAGCAAGAGAGATAGAAAAACTCAAAAAGAGCCGACAGAGATATGTCGATATGTATGATAATGAAGTTATCTCAATGGAAGATTTAAAACAAAAGACCGAATCTACCAATGCTGAAATTAAAAAGCTGGAAGAAAAAATTAAGATGGTGAGGTTCGGCATCACACAGGCAGATAAGCTTGAATATGGGCTCACCGATACATTCAAGAGTATAGGCGATATTCTAAGCGCCGCAGAGATTACCAACGAAATGTTAAAGCGAGTCATAGACCGAATTGAAGTGGCAGAAGACGGACATATTGACATATACCTAAGGCTTCTCGCGGACATAGGACTTGACGAAAAGTATCAATGTTCTTCTATCAGTACATAAGGACGTTGCAGAAAGAATATGGGAAATAAATAAAACTCTGGCAAAGCAAGTTGAAGCGGTTTTGTCAGAAAACAAGGCAGACCGCCACATAAGGGGCGGAATTGCGACGAAACACAAATACGAAGAAATAAAAAAACAGAAAAAATAGCTAAAAATCTTCCGATTTTTTCGGGAGATTTTTTTCTTTGCAGTAAGAGTAATTGAATTGACTTTTTTCTGAATTTGTAGTATGATAAGAAATAGTCGATAAAAGGAGCAAAATGTAAAATGGTAATTGATTTCAACAGAACAATTGCATATGTTTGTCCCGGTTGCGGAGAAGTTGCGTATGGAGATTTCAGCCTTTTTGAACTTTCAGGCGGAAGAGGGATTTCCGTTTCTTGTTCTTGCGGAAAATCTTCCTGCGAACTTAACACAAAAAACGGAAACACCTATCACATAGGCATAAAATGTCAGGCTTGCGAAAAAATACACGAATATGCCGTTCCTGTGGGTGAGTTGATGCACAGTCGCATATTGGAGTATTCTTGTCCTGAACTTTTAATGGGACTTATATTTATCGGCGACAATGAAAGCGTAACTCATGCAGTACAGGAAAACAATAAATATATAAATGAAATCCTTACAACCTGTGGAATAGAACACGCCGGAAAAGACGGAATAACGATTTTAAAAGCATTGGATAAAATTCAACAACTGTCAGACGATGGAGGTCTGACCTGCGAATGCGGATCGGTTACGATTGACTTGGATGTTTTGGAAAACGGCATTGTACTTCAGTGTTGTACATGCGGTGCAAAAGCATTTTTCACGGCAGACGATATGAGAAAAGAGAATTTTTCCGATATAACAGAGATTTACATCAGTAAGAAAGAGTAAGAAAGGTAACACAAAAAATGAAAGCAAAATCAGCATACATCTGGAATGAAACATTAAAACTTATAAAAGAAAAGGTAAGCGAAACGTCATACGAACATTGGATTGAAAGACTTCGAGCTGTAGGTATTGCAGACGGAAAACTCTATATAAAAATGCCTACTGAACTTCATCTTGAAATTGTAAAATCTATGTACCTTGATGAAATTAAAACAAGCGTAAATGCAGTGTCAGACGAGCCTTTGGATATAGCACTCGTTGACTACAATGAGCCTTTGCCTGATTGCTTGACAGTAGAGGTAGAACACGCTCGTACTGACGATGCTACAACTTTAAATCCCAGATATACCTTTTCATCTTTCGTAGTTGGTGAATCAAATAAATACGCTCACGCAGGTGCAAAAGCAGTTTGTGACAAGCCTGCATCAGCATTTAACCCTTTGTTTATATATGGCGGTCCCGGCCTTGGTAAGACTCACCTTGCTCAGGCTGTTGGTAATGAAATCAAAATGCGTAATCCCGAAGCCAATGTACTTTATGTTACCAGTGAAAATTTCACCACAGAATTCATCAATACAATTATGAGTGGTAGCGGAGCAGTAGAATTCAGAAACAAATACCGTACCTGTGATGTTCTGATTATTGACGATATTCAGTTTATTGCAAATAAAGATCAGACACAGGTAGAATTCTTCCATACATTTAACGCCCTTTACGAATCGCAGAAACAGATTATTATCACATCTGATAAGCCTCCTGCAGAAATGAAAGAACTGGAAGAAAGAATGCGCTCACGCTACGAATGGGGACTTATCGCAGATATTAAGCGCCCTGATTTAGAAACAAGAGTTGCAATCTTAAAGAAAAAGGCAAGCGAAGAAAATTTCGCTGTTTCTGATGAAATAATCTTCTATATAGCAGAGCATTTAAAATCAAATATCAGAAATTTAGAAGGTGTTTTAAAGCGCCTTATGGCATATAATGTGCTCATGGGAAAACCCTTAACACGCGAACTTGCAGATGAAGCGATTAACGAGTATAGCAAAAAGACAGACGATCCCCATGTGAATACAGAGTATATTTTGTCTATCGTGGCAAACTATTTCAATGTTACATCGGATGAAATTCTGTCATCAAAGCGCACACAGGAAATTTCCTATGCACGCCAGATTGCTATGTACTTAATTCGCGAATTTGTGGGGCTGAGCCTTCCTAAAATCGGCCAGGAATTAGGCGGAAGAACACATGCAACAATTGTAAGCGGTATTAAAAATATCAAAAACGCAATCGAAAAAGACAAAGATACCAAAAAAATAGTAGAAGAGCTTGTCAAAAACCTTGAAAACAGGGAGTAGAATATGAATATAAAAATTACAACCGAATACATAAAGCTTGACCAACTCCTGAAATTTTCGGGAATTGTGGATAGCGGAGTATTTGCAAAAGAGATAATCCTTGACGGTTTAGTAAAATATAACGGTGAAGTATGCACAATGCGAGGTAAAAAGGTTTACCCCGGAGACAAAGTAGAAGTCGAAATTCCTGATGAATTTTTTGAAGAAATTTGTGTGGAGTAGATAGAATGTATGTAAAGAAACTAAGGCTTACGGGCTTTCGTAACTACAAAAGTGAAGAGTTTGAATTTTCTCCCGAAACAAACATCTTGTACGGCAACAACGCCCAGGGAAAGACCAATGCTTTAGAAGCATTGTACTTATTTTCTATCGGTAAATCATTTCGTACACAGCAGGACAGAGAATTAATTAACTTTGATGAAAATTTCACGAAAATATATGTGGAATTTGAAGATAAAACACGCACAAATGAAATAGAAATAGCAATCAGGCGCGACCGAAAAAAACAGATTAAAATAAATGAAGTTCCCATAACAAAAATGGGAGACCTTATCGGTCTTTTTACGGTGATTTTGTTCTCACCCGATGAGCTTAACCTTACAAAAGGTTCGCCTAATGCAAGAAGAAGATTTTTAGATATTGCATTAAGCCAGACAAGACCGAAATACTATCACATTTTAAGAAGATATAATAATGTTTTGGAACAAAGAAACAATTTAATCAAAAAGTTAAAGTTTCATCCGGATAATTCAGCAAAAGAAACCCTTTTTGTTTGGAATGAAAAACTTTCTGAATACGGAATTGAGATTATAAAATGCAGAAAGAATTTTGTAGAAAGACTAAATGAATTCGCATCAAAAATCCATTCGGAAATTTCAGGCGAAAGCTTTTTGGTAAAATATAAACCTGCATTTTCCACAAAAGAAGAATTTTTAGAAAAATTAAATTCTTCAGTTGATAAGGAAATAGAGCAGGGTTTTACACTCTATGGCCCTCACAGAGACGATTTAGACCTTTTTACCGAAGGAAAAGACATAAAAACCTACGGCTCACAAGGTCAGCACAGAAGTGCGGTGCTTTCATTAAAACTTGCACAGGCTGATATGATACACGAAGATACAGGCGAATATCCTGTACTTTTGCTTGATGATATTATGTCAGAGCTTGATTCTGACAGACGGGCATACCTTGTAAATAAGATAAAAAATAAGCAGGTAATCATTACCTGCACAGATGCTGATGAAACGGGAATGAAAGGGAATGCCCGACTCATTCATATTGAAAACGGAAAAATTATCTAAGGAGTATCGTTATGTATGTACATTTAGGCGGTGACACCGTTGTACTTCAAAAGGATATAATAGGGATTTTCGACCTTGAACTTACAAGTATATCGAAAATCACCCGTGAATTTTTGCATGTTGCAGAAGAAGAGGGATTTGTTGTCAATGTTTCGGAGGATTTGCCGAAATCCTACATTATTGCACAAGCAGACAACGAAAGTAAGGTATATATTTCCCCCATCTCTGCAGCAACACTTTTAAAACGTGCCAATAACTTACCAGACGAAATCTAAATATATTTTTTCATACGTTCTAAGGCATTTTTTTCAAGTCGGGAAACCTGAGCTTGGGAAATGCCTATTTCTTCGGCAACTTCCATCTGAGTTCTGCCTGAGAAAAAACGCAAGTTTACAATGAGTTTTTCGCGGTCTGTGAGTCTGGTCATTGCTTCTTTTAAAGCAATTTCTTCAAGCCAGGATTCATCTGTGTTCTTTGAGTCCTTAACCTGATCCATTATAAATAAGGTATCCGTTCCGTCGCTGTATGCAGGTTCAAAAAGTGACACAGGAGCCTGAATAGCCTCAAGAGCAAAGACAATATCTTCTTTTGGAATCTGAAGAATTTCTGATAGTTCTTCTACAGATGGTTCTTTTGAATGTAAGTTTATATAATCTTCTTTTGCCCGAAGAGTTTTATAGGCTATATCACGCAAAGAACGACTTACACGAATTGGGGTATTGTCCCTGAGATAACGGCGCAATTCGCCAATTATCATGGGCACTGCATAAGTGGAAAATTTTACATTGTGTTTTAAATCGAAGTTATCTACCGCTTTAATAAGCCCGATACAACCTATTTGAAATAAATCGTCGGCGTTTTCATCTCTGTGTGAAAAACGCTGAATTACACTTAATACAAGACGCAGATTTCCATCTATAAATTTTTCGCGGGCGAGCATATCGCCTGCCTTTATTTTAGCCATAAGCTCTGTTTTTTCCTTCTCGGAAAGAACGGGAAGCTCCGAGGTGTTTACACCACAAATTTCAACCTTGTTCATAATTGCACCTGCCTTTTGAGTTTATAAAATAATTATTGCCTCAAAAAATGGTATGTATTCAAAATGAATGAAATATTTCCAAGTTGTGAACAATTGAAAAAAACACTTTATAAATAGAAAAAAGTGTGTTAGAATAAAACCCGAAATCATATAAAAGAGAGATGATAATTATGATGTGCGTAAAATGCAAAGAAAACCCTGCGGTACTCTTTGTAAATAAGACAGATACCGCAACAAACCAGCAGACAACAGAAGGGTACTGCTTAAAATGCGCAAGAGAATTGAATATCGGTCCGGTTGATGATATTTTAAAGAAAATGGGTATAACCCCCGAACAACTGGATGAAATAAATAACGGCATGAATGAGTTTATGTCGTCACTCGGCGACTACGACCCTGAAAGCGACGAAGAATTTGACGAAAACAATATGCCCCTTGCTATGATGAATAGCTTTGGAAATATTTTTGGCGGAAATAATTCAGACGAAGCGCAGGGGAGTGTAAAGACTGCTAAGAAGCAGAAAAAGAAAGAGCAGAGAATTCTTGACAGTTTCGGCACAAACCTTACCGCAAAAGCCAAAAATAAGCTCATAGACAGAATTATCGGCCGTGAAAATGAAATCAACAGAGTGGTGCAGATTTTAAACAGACGCTCAAAAAATAATCCTGTACTGTTGGGTGAACCCGGCGTTGGTAAAACTGCCATTGCAGAGGGATTGGCTGTAAGAATTGCTGAAAAGCAAGTTCCTGCAAAGCTCTTTGACAAAGAAGTATATCTTCTTGATTTTACTGCTATTGTTGCAGGTACACAGTTCCGCGGACAGTTTGAAGCAAGAGTGAAGAAAATCTTAGAAGAAGCAATAAAACTCGGCAATATCATTTTAGTTATAGACGAAATCCACAACATCGTAGGAGCAGGAGATGCAGAAGGTGCTATGAGTGCCGCCAACATCTTAAAACCAGCGCTTGCCCGTGGAGATATTCAGGTTCTTGGTGCTACCACACACGATGAATACAGAAAGCATATCGAAAAGGATTCAGCACTCGAGCGACGTTTCCAGCCTGTTATGGTAGAAGAGCCTACTATGGAAGATACAGTAGAAATCTTAAAAGGTATCAAGGATTACTACGAAAACTACCACAGAGTTAAAATTTCAGACGATGTAATAGAACAGGCGGTGTATCTTTCTGAAAGATATATAACAGACAGATTCCTGCCCGATAAGGCTATTGATGTTATTGATGAAGCAGGTTCAAAAGCAAATCTTCAGAATAAAAAGCTTGTAGAACTGAAAAAACTTACTGACAAATTAAAAATGATTCAGACAGAAAAAGAAAATGCAGTATCAAGCGATTCTACGGAAGATTACCAGAAAGCTGCCGAATTAAAAGCAAAAGAATGTGCGATTGTTGAAGAAATAAACAAACTCAATGAATCAGGAATTGATACTGTCCTTACTCTTGAAAATATAGCAGAAGTTATAGAAGACTGGACAAAAATTCCCGTTAAGAGTTTAACCGAAACCGAAAGTGAAAAGCTCTTAAACCTTGAATCAAGAATAAAGGAACACGTTTTAGGTCAGGACCACGCAGTTGAAACTGTGGCAGAAGCTATAAGACGTAACCGTGCGCGCTTAACTCGTGCAAGACGCCCTGTATCATTTATTTTTGCAGGACCTACCGGCGTTGGTAAGACAGAACTGGCAAAAACACTTGCTCGCGTTATGTTTGACTCTGAAGAAGCTATGATAAGAGTTGATATGTCGGAATATATGGAAAAACACACCGTTTCAAAGCTTATCGGTGCACCTCCGGGATATGTAGGCTATGACGATGCAGGTCAGCTTACAGAAAAAGTAAGAAGAAAACCCTATTCAATTATCTTGCTTGATGAAATTGAAAAAGCACACGCAGATGTGTTTAATATCTTGTTGCAGATTTTAGATGACGGCAGAGTAGCAGACAGTCACGGTCGAATTGTAAACTTTGAAAACACTGTTATTATTATGACCTCAAATGCAGGCTCTCAGGTGAGAAGTGCAAATCTTGGTTTTAATAAGACAGAAGATGAAACTGCATCTGCAAGAACGGAAATGGCACTAAAAGAAATTTTCCGTCCCGAATTTTTAAACCGTGTTGATGATATTATCACCTTTAAACCATTAGCGAGAGAAAACCTTGTGGGTATTGTAGATCTTATGATAAAAGAACTTGCAACAGAACTTTTCAGAAAAGAAATTATTCTTGATGTAAGCGTTGCTGCAAAAGAACTTATTTTAGAAAAAGGATACGACCCCAAATTTGGTGCAAGACCTTTACGTCGTGCAATAGAAAAACACATCCAAAGTCCTATTGCATCATTGGTAATAAGAGGAGAGGCAAGACAACACTGCAAGATAAAAGTATCTGTAAAAGATAATGAATTCACATTCGATGTGGAGAATATCTAAAAAATAAAGCGTTGAGAATTTTCTCAACGCTTTTCGTTTTTATTAAACTGTTTCTACGTTTGCTGCTTCATCTACAGGCTTTACATTCTCGTCAGTCTTTTCCTTTTTCTTGAAAAGCTTTACAACCTTATCAAGAATTGTGGGAACACTGTCAATAATATCCTGAGCAGGTGATGTGTTCTTTTCTACGGGCATAAGTTTGATTTCTTCTTTTCCTACAACCATAAATGCAACAGGTTCGATTGTAGCGCCGCCACCTGAACCACCACCGAAGTTTGAGTCAGAGCTTGCAACTGCTTTCTGACCGAAATCAGAACCACCTGCACCAAAACCAAATGATACTTTAGAGATAGGAATAATAACTGTGCCGTCTTTTGATTCTACAGGTTCGCCGATGATAGTGTTTACATCTACCATATCTTTGATACTCTGCATTGCTGTTTCCATTAAACCGTTAATAGGATGTTCTGCCATTTCTTGCACCGCCTTTAATGTTATTTATTTTCTTCTTAATGTAAATATAAGTCTTAACAAATTTTCTTAATATTATTATAAAATGAATTGGTTTTATAATCAAGATAGTTTTTAAATAAATTTCAAAAACTTTGTTGTTGAAGTCAGGATTGACTTGCATATTGATTTTTTTGATTCCTAAAAGCGTGTCCACAACCTTTAGTAAGAAACTTCCCATACCCCAGATAGCACCTGTGGATATGCCTGTTGCTGCGGCATTATCAAAACCGAAACGAATTTCAAAATCAACTCGTTCGACTGACAAATGATGCCTTGCATAAGAAAGCATTTCTTTGAGTTCGTCTTTTGAAGTTTTATAAAGTTCTTTAAAATCTGAAACATTTTCACTGAAATTTTCAAATGAAAGAGTAGACTCTTTTTTCTGCTTGTCGTGTTCACCTTTTTTAAAGGGTTTTAGCGGAATCTTAATTGGTATGCCAAAAAGTCTGAAATACAGAGTTTTTTCGTCTTTGTCGGCAGTTTTAACTACGCCAATACCAAATTGCAGTGGCGTAATCAAAAAAGCGCCTGATAACAGTATTAAAATAAATACAACAATCAAAAACGCTGCCAACAAAATCACCTGCTTACTCTTC
>JAZOSI010000124.1:0-8989 GCA_045657065.1 Congzhengia sp.
TTATCGATGAGAAGATACCGCATTTTTTAAGGGATTACATCCCTGTGTTTGAAAAAGATAACGAGATTTTTTGGCTCGCAGGCATAAGAGACAATGTTTCTTATAGGGCTGTTGACAATAAAAAAAATATTAAAATCACTATACATAAGGAGAACTGATATGGACAGAGATATCAAAGAAGTACTTTTTACAGAGGAAGAAATCAAAGCGAAAGTAAAAGAAATCGCAAAGCAGCTCAACGATGATTACAAGGGCGAAGAGGTTGTTATGATCTGTGTTCTTAAAGGTTCACTCCCTTTTTTTGCAGATTTAATACGTTTACTAGATTTTCCGGTAGAATTTGATATGGTTTGTGTATCAAGTTACGGCGCATCCGCAGAAAGTTCAGGAACTTTAAAGATAAAACTCGATTCAGGGGTTCCTTTTGAAGGAAAAAATGTTATAATAGTCGAAGATATTCTGGACACTGGAAATACTCTTACTAATCTTTTAGAACATTTTAAAACCAAAAATCCCAAGTCTATGAAGCTTTGTTGTATGCTCGATAAACCATCAAGACGAATTCGCGACATTTATGCCGACTATGTAGGATTTGAGATTCCTGATGAATTTGTCGTTGGCTACGGTCTTGACTATAACGAAAAATACAGACAGCTTCCTTACATAGGTATTTTAAAAAGAGAAATATATGAAAATAATTAACATAAAGTAAACAAACAGATACTATTGTTGTTATTTACATTCTTATATGCTAAACTAAACTGGAATAAATTATCAGAGGTGAATTTTTTTGAAAAAAAACGGCAAGAAAAAGTTTAACGGAATATGGTTTTATGCTATACTTCTGGGCGTTGTTTTTTTGATTTTCAGCGTTCTTAATTATCAGCCGGGAGTTAAGCAAATACTCTATTCCGACCTTTTAAGCTATATAAAATCAGGTCAGGTAACCACAATGAAAATCGAAGAGCGTACTGTTACCATCACTCTTGATGAAAAGATTACTTCTCCTGATTCTAATGTCAGAATGGCAAACATTCCTTCTATCAGCATTCTGTATGCAAATGCAGGCGCTGAAATCCAGGCACAGCTTGATGAAGGTACATTAAAACTCGATACCCCTGCTCCTGAAGAGTTCCCATGGTGGGTTTCGTTTTTGCCATCTCTTTTAACAATCGGTATTTTTGTGGTATTCTGGTTTGTTATAATGAGACAGTCACAAGGCGGCGGAAAAGCTATGTCATTCGGCAAAAGTACCGCGAAGATGACACAAGGTGGAGATACGCATATAACATTCAAAGATGTTGCAGGCGCAGACGAAGAAAAAGAAGAATTAGAAGAAATTGTCGACTTTTTGCGTGATTCTTCTAAATTTATAGAACTCGGAGCAAGAATTCCTAAAGGTATATTGCTCGTAGGACCTCCCGGAACAGGTAAAACTTTACTTGCAAAAGCAGTAGCCGGCGAAGCAAAAGTCCCATTCTTCTCTATCAGTGGTTCAGATTTTGTGGAAATGTTTGTTGGTGTTGGCGCGTCTCGTGTAAGAGATTTATTTGGCCAGGCAAAAGCAAACGCTCCAAGTATTATTTTTATAGATGAAATAGATGCAGTCGGCAGACACCGTGGCGCAGGTCTTGGTGGTGGTCACGACGAACGCGAACAGACTTTAAACCAGTTGCTTGTAGAAATGGATGGTTTTGGTGTAAACGAAGGCATCATTATCATGGCTGCTACAAACAGACCTGACATTTTAGACCCTGCATTATTGCGCCCCGGTCGTTTTGACAGACAGGTGGTAGTTAATGCACCTGACGCTAAAGGACGCGAAGAAATATTGAAAGTTCATTCGCGTGCGAAACCTTTAGCTGACGATGTTGATCTTGCTGTTGTTGCAAAATCTACTGTGGGTTTTACAGGCGCAGACCTCGAAAATCTTATGAATGAAGCAGCGCTCCTCGCTGCAAAGCTCGGTGAAAAGAAAATCAAAATGAAATTCATTGAAGATTCTGTAATCAAGGTTATTGCAGGTCCTGAAAAACGATCAAAGGTTGTAAGTGACAAAGAAAAGAAGCTTGTTGCTTATCACGAAGCAGGTCACGCTATAATTCATCATGTACTTCCCAACTGTGATCCGGTACACGAAATTTCAATAATTCAACGTGGACGCGCAGGCGGATATACTTTATCACTTCCTACCGACGACAAAAACTACACATCTAAAAACGATATGCTTGATGATTTGGTTAGCCTTTTGGGTGGTAGAGTTGCCGAAAAACTCGTGTTAAATGATATCTCAACTGGCGCTTCAAATGACATCGAAAGAGCCTCTAAAATCGCTCGAGATATGGTTACAAAGTACGGTATGAGCGATAAAATTGGTCCTATTTCTTTCCGTTCAGAACAGGACGAAGTGTTCCTTGGTATGAGTTATTCAAATTCACGCACATACAGCGAAAAACTTGCTGCAGAAATCGACACAGAAGTTAAAGCTATCATAGATGAAGCATATGAACGTTGTACAAAGATTTTGAATGACAATATGACAAAACTTCACAACGTAGCTGCTGCCCTTTTTGAAAAAGAAAAAATCAGTGGCGAAGAATTTGTTGAAGTTTTCGAAAAAGACGAAAAGATCGAAACAATCGAAGAAACCGAAAATAATATCAAAGAATAACAAAAAAAGACTGCAACAAAAGTTGCAGTCTTTTAATTATTTACATAAATCTGAAACTATCTGATTGATAAGTTTTCCGTCAGCTTTGCCGTTTAATTCGCCCATAGCCGCTTTCATTACAAGACCTTTGTTTTTAGTAGCTAATACATCAGCAAACTTAGTTGTAATGATTTCTTTGATTTCTTCTTCTGATAAAACTTTAGGAGCATACTTTTCAACGATTTTGTAGGTTGTTATGTACTCTTCTTTGAGTTCTGCCCTTTCATCGGGACAAGTATCTATCTGTTCTTTGATTGATTTTAATTCTTTTAAAATAACCTTGTCCACTAAGCCTTCAGGAATATCTTCTCTTACGCCTTCGTCAATTGCGGCTTTTTTCACTGCTGCTATCAAAGATGAAACAGCATCCTTGGTTACTTTGTCTTTTGCTTTCATAGCCGCAACCATATCTTGTCTTAATGTTTCTATATTCATAATCTTCTCCTTAAATTGTGCCGAAAAGTCTGTCGCCGGCATCACCTAAACCAGGAACAATATATCCGTTTTCATTGAGTTTTTCGTCAATTGTTCCGATGAAAAGCTCAATATCAGGATGAGCTTTCATAATAGCTTCAACACCTTCAGGTGCACCTATGATACACATAAGTTTTATGCGCTTTGCACCTCTTTTTTTGATAAAGTCTATTGCAGCTGCTGCGCTACCACCGGTAGCTAACATAGGATCTAAAACAATAACTTGTCTTTCGTCAATATCAGGCGGAAGTTTGCAGTAGTATTCTTTAGGTTCTAATGTTTCATGGTCACGATAAAGACCAACATGTCCAACTTTTGCCGCAGGAATAATACTCATAAGAGCATCAACCATACCAAGACCAGCTCGGAGTATCGGAACAAGTGCCACCTGTTTTGCAATAAATTTACCCTCAGTTTCAGCTAAAGGTGTCTTTACAGGCTGTGTAATCATATCTAAATCGCGTGTAGCTTCATAGCCCATCAGAAGTGAAATTTCATACACTAATTCACGAAAATCCTTAACAGAGGTTTTTTCGTCACGAATCATAGATATTTTGTGCAAGATTAAGGGATGTGTCATTTCATGTACATTCTTGTTCATAATAAATAATCCATAACCTTTCTGCTCTTTTCGAGCGTTTTTTATCAACATTTTTATTATATTACACTTTACATGATTTGTCCATAAAATTATTTTTAAAATATTTCAAAAAAATGTTGTTTTTTTGAAATAATATGTTATAATTAAGTTGTAAAATAAATATTGCATTTTTTAAATACCATTTTTCGGTATATTTTTAAATGTGGGGTGTCGGACGCATAAGAACGATGTGTGTTCCGGCTTTTGTTTTTGTAAACAGTTTTTTTAGATAAAATTCGGAGTTTAGGAGGGTGATAAATGTCCAACGCAATTATCAAATTGACAGACATTTCTAAAAGCTTTGGTAAAGAGGATATTCTTGAAAATTTCAGTGTCGAAATAGGAAGACATGAGTTTGTTACCATTTTAGGCCCCAGTGGCTGTGGTAAGACTACTCTGCTTCGCTTAATCGGCGGATTTGAGACGCCTGACAATGGTCAGATTTTCTTCGATGGCGAAGATATAACAAATCTTCCCCCGTATAAAAGACGTCTTAATACTGTTTTTCAAAAATATGCTCTTTTTCCGCATATGAACGTTTTTGATAACGTTGCTTTTGGTTTAACTATAAAGAAAATTGATAAAAATATTATCAAGAAAAAAGTAAGTGAGATATTAAAACTCGTTAACTTAAGCGGCTTTGAAAAAAGAGATGTTGATTCTCTTTCAGGCGGTCAGCAGCAGCGAATTGCTATTGCTCGTGCTTTAGTTAACGAACCTGAAGTTTTACTGCTCGACGAACCCTTGGGTGCTCTTGATTTAAAACTCCGACAGGAAATGCAGTTAGAACTTAAAAAAATCCAGACGAAACTCGGCATCACCTTTATATATGTTACTCACGATCAGGAAGAAGCTCTTACTATGTCTGATGAAATTATCGTTATGAACAACGGTAAAATCCAGCAGAAAGGCTCTCCTATCGATATTTACAACGAACCTAAAAACGCTTTTGTAGCAAGTTTTATAGGCGAAAGTAATATTATCGATGGCATTATGAAAGAAGACTATCTTGTTGATTTTGCAGGTACTTCATTTGAATGTCTTGATAAAGGTTTCGAAGAAAATGAACTCGTTGATGTTGTTATACGACCCGAAGATATAAAGTTTGACAAAGAAAAAGGTAAAATTTCAGGTATTGTAAATTCAGTTGTATTTAAAGGTGTCCATTATGAAATGCATATAAACGCTGCAAACTACGATTGGATTGTCCATTCTACAACAATGGAACCTGTAGGAAGTGCAGTTTATCTTGATTTTTATCCCAACGATATCCATATTATGAAAAAGGAGAGCTGACAATGAACAGACGATGGTATTCAGCACCCTATATAGTATGGTCGCTGATATTTATTGTGGTTCCCCTGTTGGTAGTAGCATTTTACGGTCTTACCGTGCAAGCAGACGACGGAAGTTTTATGTTTTCTTTAGAAAACTTTAAGAAATTCTTTACACCATTATATCTCGGTGTTTTATGGCGTTCTGCTCTTTATGCCGCAATAAGCACTGTAATATGCTTGATTTTAGGATATCCTGCCGCTTTGATTTTGTCTTCTAAAGATTTAAAGCACAAAAGCGTTATGATGTTCTTAATTGTAATACCTATGTGGATGAACCTCTTGCTTCGTACATATTCCTGGCTTACACTTTTAGAAAACGAAGGCTTGATAAATCAATTTTTACGATTTATCGGAATTCTGGGAAACGAAGAATATATACAGTTTTTATACGGCGAAGGCGCTGTAATTTTCGGTATGGTATATAATTTCCTACCGTTTATGATTTTGCCCATCTATTCTGTAATGTCTAAAATGGACTACTCTATTATTAACGCAGCAGAAGACTTGGGCGCAAATAAATTTAATGTTTTCAAAAATGTTATTTTCCCTTTGAGTATTCCCGGTATTTCATCAGGTATTACTATGGTATTTATACCCGCTATTACTACTTTTGCAATATCGAGCATCTTAAGTGGAAACAATGTAAACCTTCTTGGAAACGTTATTGAAAAACAATTTGGCATAGGCGGAGACTGGAACTTCGGTTCTACAATGTCTTTGATTTTGATGATACTTATTCTCTTGAGTATGTTTATCATGCCTGATTCAGAAAAAGAATCGCAAGGAGGTATGATAATATGACCTCAAAGCTCAAAAGATTATATTTATACTTAATACTGCTGTTTTTGTACGCACCTATTATCATTTTGATGATTTATTCTTTTAATGAATCAAAATACCGTGTATGGACTAATTTTTCCTTTAAATGGTATATAGAATTATTCCAGGACGGACAAATAATGGCAGCGCTTTCAAATACCATTTTGGTTGCACTTGTTTCATCAGTTTTATCAACCATTCTTGGAACTGCTGCTGCAATCGGAATACAGTCACTCCGAAAATGGCAACGCTCATCAGTAATGAATGTCACAATGCTTCCTGTTTTAAATCCGGATATCGTTACAGGTATCGCTTTGATGCTTTTGTTCTTTATGGCAAAGTTGCCTACAGGAAGACTCACGCTGATACTTGCACACATGGCATTTTCTGTGCCGTATGTAATATTATCAGTTCTGCCAAAACTCAATCAGGCAGACAACAGAACTTACGAGGCAGCACTTGATTTGGGAGCTACTCCCCTTCTTGCAACTCTCAAAGTTACAATACCGGAAATTATGCCCGGTGTTATTACAGGATTTTTGATGGCTTTTACACTTTCTATTGACGATTTTATCATAAGTTATTTTACCACGGGACCCGGGGTTGAAAACTTATCAATACTTATTTACAACGCGGCAAAGAAAGGCGTAAGTCCTTCTATCAACGCTCTTTCGGCTCTTATGTTTGCAGTTATTTTATTGCTTTTAATTGTTATTAACATAAGAACCCATAAAGATACGAAAGAAAACGCTTAATTTTTTTACAAAGGAGTAACGATGAAATGAAAAAAATTATATCTTTACTTTTGGTATTTTTATTATGCAGTTTAATTTTTTCTGCTTGCGGAACAGACCCTTCAAAAGTTGTTCGCGTATATAACGCGTCTGAATATATCGGCGAAGGCGTTATAGAACAGTTTGAAGCAGCAACAGGCTATAAAGTAATATACAGTGAGTTTGCATCTAATGAAGATATGTACACAAAGCTCAAAACAACTTCTTATGATGTTTTGATTCCTTCTGACTATATGATTGATAAACTCATCAAAGAAGACCTCCTGCAAACTTTGGATTTCAACAATATACCCAATTATCAGTATGTAAACGAAACTTTTAAGTCACCCTATTATGACACAGAAAACAAATATTCTGTACCTTATATGTGGTCAACAGTAGGTATTCTCTATGATAGCAAAAAAGTAACAGAAGAAGTAAACGATATGTCCGTTATGTGGAATCCTGCATATTCAGGAAAAATCTTTATGCTTGACAGCGTTCGCGACTCTATTGGTATGACACTGAAAAAACTCGGCTATTCTGTAAACACAACAGATGACAATGAATTAAATCAGGCTAAGGAAGAATTACTTGCGCAGCGTCCGTTGATCCTCGGTTATGTAACCGACGAAGTAAAGGATAAGATTATTTCAGGCGAAGGTTCTTTAGGTCTCGTATATTCCGGCGAAGCAGGTAAAGCTATGGCAGAAAAAGAGACTTTGAGATATGCAATTCCCGAAAACGGAACTATCTACTGTGTAGATGCTATGGTTGTGCCTAAAAACGCACAGAACAAAACAGGCGCAGAAAGCTTCATTAACTTTATGCACAAACCCGAAATTGCAGCAAAGAACTCTTTAGATACTTTCTATGGCATTACAAACATCGAAGGTTTAGAGATGCTTCCTGACGAAATCAAAAATAACAAAGGCTTATATCCTGATGCGGATATTTTATCAAAGAGCGAAATGTTGCAAAGCGCAGGAAATATAAATCAGAAGTATCTCGAAATCTGGAATCAGATTACTGCAGCATATTAATATGAGCAATTTTTACGAGAATAAGGTTTTCCTCGCACCTATGGCAGGAATAACTGATTTGGCTTTTCGCACTTTGTGTAAAGAATATGGTGCTGACCTTGTTGTTTCGGAAATGATAAGTTCACGCGGATTACACTATAAGGACAAGAAAACCGCAGAACTGTTGAAAACAAACGACACAGAAAGCCCTTTAATAGTCCAGTTGTTTGGCAATGAACCCGATATAATGGCAGAGGCTGCTAAAATACTTGAAGATTCTGGCGTAAAATATCTTGATATCAATATGGGATGCCCTGCTCCTAAAATTGTAAAAAACGGCGACGGATGCTCATTGATGCGCGATGAAATTCTGGCAGGAAAAATTACCGAAAATGTTGTTAAGGCAGTCTCGGTTCCTGTAAGTGTCAAATTTCGCGCAGGTTGGGATGAAGAACATATAAATGCAGTATCTTTTGCCAAAACTATTGAAAATTCAGGAGCATCTGCAGTAACTGTCCACGGAAGAACAAAAGAACAGTTTTATTCGGGCAAAGCAGACTACGAAATAATTAAATCGGTACGAGAAACTGTAAAAATCTCCGTTATAGCTAACGGAGATGTAACAGATGGCATTTCTGCCACGGAAATACTACAAAAAACCGGATGTAACAGTTTAATGGTAGGAAGAGGCGCCCTTGGATGCCCTTTTGTTTTTCGTGATATAAAGGATTGTTTCGAAGGTAAAACCGCTGCTCCAATTTCTGTTTCAGAAAAGCATTCAGCACTTTTAAGACACATCGACCTGATGGAACTATATAAACCTGAGCGTTTAGGAGTTCCCGAAATGAGAAAACATTTCGCCTGGTATTTAAAAGGTGTAAAAAACTCTGCAAAATTGAAGTCTGTTGCGTTTTCCTGCAAAAGCTATAACGAGATGAGAACTCTTGCAAAAAACATTATATAAACAATAAAAGAACGCCATAGGGCGTTCTTTTATTTTATAATGCTATAAATATTTTCCACACATTCAGAAAACTCTCCATTATTCAAAACACATATATCGGCATATTTTAAATATAACGGATGGCGTTCTTCATACATTTTGTAGAGTTTATCAGGATTGTTTTTTAAAAGCGGTCTTTTTTCATCGTTCAATGTTTTTAATATGCTTTCTGCTGAACGGTTGATGTATATGACTTTTCCTGTTTGTTTGA
>JAZOSI010000125.1:0-35532 GCA_045657065.1 Congzhengia sp.
TTCTGCGACAAGTGGCAGGCAATAAATAATGAGGTGGAAAGAATCGAGCAAATTGTTCTTCCTCCCTCTGAAAAAGTGCTCAAATATTTAGAAGAGCACAATTCATCAGCAATTACAACAGGCGCAAGATTTTGTGATTTACTTCGCAGACCTGAACTTGACTATGTAAGTCTTATGGAACTTGTGGGCGATGAAATCACATTGCCGCGCGAGTCGGCTGAAGAAGTTGAAATTTTAGTTAAATACAGCGGTTATATAGAAAGACAGCAAAAACAGGTGGAACAGTT
Source organism: Congzhengia sp. (assembly GCA_045657065.1). GTDB lineage: Bacteria > Bacillota > Clostridia > UBA1381 > UBA9506 > Congzhengia. The sequence goes on from JAZOSI010000125.1 coordinate 288, forward strand.
CAAAAAACTTGAGGTGAAAAAACTTCCCAAGGATTTAGACTATGATACCATTGAGGGACTGCGACTTGAAGCAAGGCAGAAGCTCAATAAATTAAAGCCTTTATCCATTGGTCAGGCAAGCAGAATTTCGGGCGTAAGCCCTGCTGATATTTCAGTGCTTTTGGTGTATTTAGAGCAGTCAGCAAAAGAAAGGAACTAACAAAATGATAAAAAGTATGACAGGCTACGGCAGATACGAGCATATCGACGAAAACAGAAAAATCGTAATTGATCTTCGTTCTGTCAATCACAGATACTGCGATATCTCTGTAAAAGTTCCAAGAGCCTACGGCTATCTTGAAGACAAAATAAGAGAATATGTAGCATCGAATATTTCACGTGGTAAAGTTGAAGTATTTTTGTATATTGAAAACTATACATCAAATGATAAGGTTGTTACAGTAGACCACATTTTAGCGGAAAACTACTACAATGTATTAAAAGAACTCAAAGAAACGTACTCATTGAGAAATGATATCGGGTTATCCGATTTGTCAAGATTTTCTGACATCTTCGTAACACGCCAGCAGGACGAAGACAAGGACAAAGCATGGGAAATGATATTGTCTTGCTTAGCGCCTGCAGTAGAAGATTTTGTAGCAATGAGAGTCAGAGAGGGCGAAAGATTAAAGGAAAATCTGCTTGAGCGAGCAGACGCTATCAAAGCGCTTGTATCACAGATTCGTGAGCGTTCTCCTGAAATAGTAAAAGAATACGAAGAAAGACTTCGTGCAAGAATCGACCAGCTTTTGGGTGATTTTGCAGCAGACGAGGGAAGAATCTTAACAGAAGTTGGTGTTATGGCAGATAAAGTCTGTATCGATGAAGAATTAGTAAGACTTTCTTCTCATTTTGTAGAACTCGAAAAGATTTTATCACTTTCTGAACCCGTGGGAAGAAAATTAGATTTCTTGGTTCAGGAAATAAATCGTGAAACAAACACCATCGGCTCAAAAGCTAACGATTTCGGTCTTGCAAAATGCGTAGTGGAAATAAAATCCGAAATTGAAAAATTAAGAGAACAAATCCAGAACATCGAATAAGGAGAAAGACTATGAAACTTATAAATATCGGTTTTGGTAATGTAATTTCAGCAAACAGATTGGTGGCTATCGTTAGCCCTGATTCTGCTCCAATTAAGAGAATGGTGCAGGATGCAAGGGATCGAGGAATATTGATTGATGCTTCCTACGGCAGACGCACCCGAGCGGTAATCATTATGGACAGTGACCATATTATTCTTTCTGCGGTGCAGCCTACAACAGTTGCTCACAGACTTGACGAAAATGCAGCGGCAGAATATTCGCCTGCTGATCTCGGAGGCGAAGAAGATGAGTAAAAGATGCGGTCTTTTGGTTGTCTTTTCAGGTCCGTCAGGTTCAGGTAAAGGCACAGTTTTAAAAGAAGCGCTCAAAAGAGATGAAAACTTATCTGTTTCCGTTTCCGTTACAACCCGTTCACCTAGAGAGGGTGAGCGTGACGGTGTGGATTATATTTTCTACTCAAAAGAGCAGTTTGAAAATTTAATAAAAGAAGACGGCTTTTTGGAATGGGCGTGCTTCTGTGAAAATTATTACGGAACACCCAAAGCCGAAATCGAAAAGAAACTCGCAGAGGGCAAAGATGTAATTTTAGAAATTGAAGTTCAGGGAGCAATGAAGGTAAAAGAGGCTTGCCCCGAAGCAGTTTTAGTATTTAATATGCCACCCTCAAAAGAAGAACTCAGAAACCGTCTGGTAGGCAGAAATACAGATGCCCCCGAGGTTATAGAAAAGCGTCTTGACACTTCTATCTGGGAAATCTCTCAGGCAGAAAATTACGATTACATAATCGTAAATGACATAGTGGAAGATGCAGCGCATAGACTCCTGTCTGTTATAGAGGGAGAAAAATGTAAAAAAGAAAGAAACGTGACGGTTCTTTCTCAATATAAATAAGTTTATAATTTTTTGAAAGGAATTGATATATTATGATGCTTTATCCGTCAATTGTAAAACTTCTTGAAAAGGCAGGAAGCAAGTACAGTTTGGTAATTGCCGCTTCAAAGCGCGCAAGAGAAATTTGTGAGGAGGCAGCTGACTCCGGCGAATCTATCGACGGCGCTCGTGCTATCACATCAGCAGCAAGTGAAATCGCAGACGGCGGAATCACAGTTGAAAACTACGAAGGAACAGACGAAATCATTGAAAAGGTTCGCTATGTAAATTCAGAAGAATACATTGCAAATCAGATGGCTCAGAACGAAGCAAGAGCTCGTTTTGAAATCAAAGAAGATGAAGAATAAGACAAAAATCGGGATAGTTTCTTTAGGTTGTCCTAAAAACCGTGTAGATACGGAAGTAATGCTTGGGATTTTAGGGGAAGAGGGCTACGAGATTGTAGCAAACCCAGAAGATGCCAATATAATCATTGTAAATACCTGCGCATTTATTGATTCAGCAAAAGAAGAGTCCATTGATACAGTTTTGGAAATGGCAGAGTTCAAAAAGAAAAACTGTCGTTACTTAATCATGACAGGTTGTATGGCAGAACGCTACCATGACGAAATCATGGCAGAACTTCCTGAAGTAGATGCTGTTTTGGGAACGGGAGACTATCACAGAATAGCTGAAGCCATAAAAGAACTGGACGATGGAAACCATCCTGTCTATTTCGGTCATATCGACGACGACATTCCCGAGGGGTTCCCCCGTATGATATCTACATCACATCATACGGCATATCTTAAGATAGCAGACGGTTGTGACAACAAATGTACCTACTGTATCATCCCGAAACTCCGTGGAAAATACAGAAGCAGACCTATGGAGGATATTATAGCGGAGGCAAAGGAGCTGGCTCAGTCAGGTGTAAAAGAAGTTATACTGATTGCACAAGACACAACCCGTTACGGTTATGATTTGACGGGCAAAGAAGAACTGTCAACACTCCTAACAGAACTTTGCAAAATAGATGAACTCCATTGGATAAGAGTTCACTATATGTATCCCGAATCCATTACCGACAGTATGATTGATGTTTTTGCTAAAAATCCCAAAATCGTCAAGTATATGGACATTCCCATTCAGCATATAAATAACCGAGTGTTAAAAAGAATGGGAAGAAAAAATACAAAAGAAGAAACAGAAGAGTTGATTAAAAAACTTCGCGATTCTATCCCTGGTCTTACCATAAGGACAACTGTTATCACAGGTTTTCCAGGGGAAACAGAAGAAGAGTTTTCTGAACTCAAAGAATTTATCAAATGGGCAAAATTTGACCGTCTTGGTGCTTTTGCATATTCGGCGGAAGATGGCACGGGAGCAGCGCTCTTGCCTGAACAATTAGAAGAAGATGTGAAGGTCGCAAGAAGAGACGAGATAATGGAAATTCAGCGCGAAATTTCAGAAAACCTGCAAAAAGAAAAAATCGGGCGTACCGTAGAAGTTCTGTGCGAAGGCTATGACGAAGAAAACCTTATGTACTTCGGCAGAAGTCAGGCGGACTCATTAGATGTTGACGGTATGACCTATTTTGCAGCGGAGGACGAAGTGGAAATCGGCGAATTTGTAATGACACAAATTCTCGATGCTGACCAATATGACTGCACAGGAGTGCAGATAGAAAAGGAGATTTAAATATGAACACTCCAAACAAATTAACATTACTCCGTGTAATAATGATACCTGTATTTATGGTATTTTATATGTACACAGAGTGGAACTTACTCACAACGATTATTTTCGTGCTGGCGTTTCTGACAGATATGTTGGACGGCTACCTTGCACGAAAGAATAACCAGGTTTCAAACTTTGGAAAAATTATGGACCCTCTTGCTGACAAGGTTTTAGTTGCGGCGGCTATGGTGTTGCTTACGGCAGAAGGAGTGGTAAATCCCTGGATTACCATTTTGGTTCTTGCTCGTGAATTTGCAGTATCAGGCATCAGAATAGCGGCAGCTGCAGAAGGCAATGTAGTAGCGGCAAGCTGGTGGGGAAAAATAAAAACCATCGAGCAGTTTATTGCGATTTCGTTTGCGCTACTTTTGGGCAAAAATTTATTTGTGGACATTCTTATGTGGTTGAATTTAGCGCTTACTGTACTTTCAGGTGCTGACTACATATTAAAGAATAAAAAATACTTATCATATAAATAGGAAAAACGAAGGGAAGCGAATACACATGGGATTAACCCTTACAGAAAAAATCCTTAAAGACCACGTTGTAGACGGTGAGTTTATTAAAGGACAGGAAATAGGAATAAAAATTGACCAGACATTGACACAGGACGCAACAGGTACAATGGCGTACTTAGAATTTTGTGCTATCGGTATTCCGAGAGTAAAGACAGAGCGTTCAGTTGCATATATTGACCACAATACATTGCAGTCAGGTTTTGAAAATGCAGACGACCACAGATTTATCGGTTCCGTTGCAAAAAAACACGGCATCTACTTCTCACGCCCCGGTAACGGTATCTGCCATCAGGTACACCTGGAGCGTTTCGGTGCACCAGGTAAAACTTTAATCGGTTCTGACAGCCACACACCCACAGGTGGTGGTATCGGTATGATTGCTATCGGTGCAGGTGGACTTGATGTTGCTGTTGCAATGGGTGGCGGTGCATACTACATCACATACCCCAAAATTGTAAAAGTAAATTTAACAGGAAAATTAGGTGACTGGTCAGCAGCAAAAGACGTAATATTGGAAGTTTTAAAAAGACTTTCAGTTAAAGGCGGCGTAGGTAAAGTTATCGAATACTGCGGCGAAGGGGTGAAAACCCTGTCAGTTCCCGAGCGTGCAACCATTACAAACATGGGCGCAGAACTGGGTGCTACCACATCAATCTTCCCCTCTGATGAAATCACACTTGAATTCTTAAAGGCGCAGGGAAGAGCAGATGTATGGAAAGAGTTATCTGCAGACGCGGACGCGGTATATGATGAAGAACTGACAATTAACTTGTCAGAAATCAAACCTGCGGCGGCTTGCCCTCATTCACCCGACAATATAAAATCAATCGAAGAATTAGGTTCAATGAAAATCGACCAGGTATGTATCGGCTCTTGTACAAACAGCTCATACCAGGATATGATGAAAGTAGCACATATATTAAAAGGAAAGACAGTACACCCCGATGTGTCATTGTCTATTGCACCCGGTTCAAAGCAGGTACTTGGTATGCTTGCAGAGAATGGCGCACTTTATGATATGATTGATGCAGGCGCAAGAATTTTGGAAAGTGCCTGCGGTCCCTGTATCGGTATGGGACAGTCACCTAACTCAGGTGGTATCTCACTTCGTACATTCAACAGAAACTTTGAAGGCAGAAGCGGCACAAAAGACGGACAGGTTTACCTTGTTTCTCCTGAAACAGCAGCAGCATCTGCTATCGCAGGTGTGCTTACAGACCCCAGAACATTGGGGGCTGAACCCGTAATCGAAATGCCCGAAGCATTCAAAGTAAATGACAATATGATAGAACCCCCTGTGGCAGAATCCGATATGGACTCTGTGGAAATTTTGCGCGGTCCTAACATAAAGCCTTACCCCGATACAGCACCCCTGAACGATAAAATCGAGTGCGAATGTTCATTAAAGGTAGGGGACAACATCACCACAGACCACATTATGCCTGCAGGTGCGAAGATTTTACCCTTGCGTTCAAATATTCCGAAAATTTCAGAACATTGCTTTGCGGTTTGTGATGAAAAATTCCCCAAAAGAGCAAAGGAACTCGGCTCAAGCATAATTGTCGGCGGTTCAAACTATGGTCAGGGCTCATCCCGTGAACACGCAGCGTTAGCACCCCTTTATCTCGGTGTTAAAATCGTTATCACAAAATCTTTTGCTCGTATTCATCGTTCTAACCTTATAAATGCAGGTATCTTACCTTTTACATTTGTAAATGAATCCGACTACGATAAAATTTCACAGGGCGATGTGCTTTCCTGCAGTGGATTGATTGAATCAATCAAAAAAGGCGCAAACATCACAGTGAAAAATGTAACCACAGGCGAGTCTTACGAGTGCTTATGTGAACTTTCAGAAAGAGCAAAAGACATCATTTTAGCAGGCGGTTTATTGGACTACACAAGAGAACAACTTTCAAAATAGGAGTGACCACAAATGGCAAAAATTCAGATGAAAACCCCTCTCGTTGAGATGGACGGAGACGAAATGACCAGAATTATCTGGAAAATGATAAAGGACATATTACTCGTTCCTTATATTGATTTAAAGACAGAGTATTATGATTTAGGTCTTGAATACAGAAATGCTACTGACGATCGCGTTACAGTAGAATCTGCAGAAGCAACCAAAAAATACGGCGTAGCAGTAAAGTGTGCTACAATCACACCAAACGCTGCCAGAATGCCAGAATATAACTTAAAGGAAATGTGGAAATCGCCTAACGGTACAATCCGTGCGATTTTAGATGGTACAGTTTTCAGAACACCTATCATCGTAAAGGGTATCACACCCTACATTCCCACATGGACAAAACCTATCACCATTGCCCGTCATGCTTACGGCGATGTGTATAAAAACACAGAAATGAAAGTGCCTGCGGGTTCAAAGTGTGAACTTGTAGCAACAGACAAAGACGGAAACGAAACACGCGAAGAAATCTTTACATTCAAAGATACCGACGGTGTTATTCAGGGACAGCACAACACAGACAAGTCCATTGCAAGCTTTGCAAGAAGCTGTATGAATTACGCTCTTGATATGAAGCAGGACATCTGGTTTGCAAGTAAAGATACAATCTCCAAAAAATACGACCATCGTTTCAAAGACATCTTTGCAGAAATTTATGAAGCAGAATACAAAGAAAAGTTTGAGGCAGCCGGTATCGAATATTTCTACACATTGATTGACGATGCAGTAGCTCGTGTAATCCGTTCTGAAGGCGGTTACATCTGGGCGTGCAAAAACTACGACGGCGATGTAATGAGTGACATGGTAGCAACAGCTTACGGAAGCCTTGCTATGATGACATCAGTACTTGTTTCGCCTGACGGTGTTTATGAATATGAAGCGGCACACGGTACAGTTCAGCGTCATTACTATAAGCACTTAAAAGGCGAAGAAACATCTACAAACAGCGTAGCAACACTCTTTGCATGGACAGGGGCTCTGCGTAAACGCGGCGAGCTTGACAACACTCCCGAACTTTGCGACTTTGCAAATAAACTGGAAGCTGCAACAATCAAAACAATTGAAGACGGTGTAATGACAGGGGACTTATATCTCTTATCAAAATTACCCGAAAAGAAAAAAGTAAATACAGAAGAATTTTTACTTGCAGTAAACGAAAGATTAAAATCAACGTTATAACAATGAGAAATTGCACCCTTCGGGGTGCGTTTTTTTTGTTTTTGCATATGATGGTATGAGTGAGGTGGTTATATGCGAAAAAGAAAAAGAAAGTACCGCACTTTTTGGGCTATAGTAATTGTTGGTGTTTTTATGGTTGTGGGTGTTTTTTATACTTTGGGAAGTATCATACCCAATGTTCGTAAACTTGCCGTAAACCGCGCAAAACAAATAGCTGTCATCACAATAAATGACTACATAGCCAAAAAACTCCGTGAGGAAAATCTCGACTACGATTCTATCGTAAAATTTACATATTCAGACGACGGTAAAATCCGTGCTGTCAGCAATAATATTTCCACTGTAAACATATTAAAATCAGAGCTTACCCAGGAAGTCACAAAGGCGATAGCAAGTATCGATACATCGCAAATTTCTCTGCCGTTGGGAACGCTTTCAGGCATTGATTTTTTGTATGGTATGGGACCTTTTCTTCCTGTTAGTATAAAACCTTATGGTTATGCCGATGCTAACATTGACACAGATTTTCGTGCGTCAGGTATAAATCAGACAATATTTGAAGTGACGGCGCATGTGAGTGCCAATGTTTCGGTACTGATGCCTATGATGAAGAGTGGTGCCAAAATCGAAACATCTATTCCTGTGATTTCTACTGTCATCGTGGGTGATGTTCCCGGAAGTTACACAAATGTAGAAAGATACGGAGAAGAATACGAAGAAGATGTACTGCAGTTGGCAGAATAAGTTGACGAAAGGTCAAAAATGGTATATACTATTGTTTGGAAAATTACAAAAGGAGAGAATATTATGAGCGAATGTACACACGATTGTTCAAGTTGTGGTGAAAATTGTTCTTCAAGAACCGAAAGCTTTAAAGAACCGCAGAACAAACATTCAGATATCAAAAAAGTTATAGGTATTGTCAGTGGTAAAGGTGGCGTAGGTAAATCTTCCGTTACCTCACAGTTGGCAGTTTTAACTTCACGCCACGGCTATAATACCGCGATTTTAGATGCTGATATCACAGGCCCTTCTATTCCCAAAGCTTTTGGCATCAAGGAAAAAGCCTACGGCACAGAAGACGGAATTTTACCTGTTAAGACCAAGACTGGTATCAGCGTTATGTCTATCAACTTGTTGCTTGAAAACGACACAGACCCCGTTGTATGGCGTGGGCCCGTTATAGCAGGAACAGTTAAGCAGTTCTGGACAGATGTAATCTGGGGAGATGTGGACTTTATGTTCGTTGATATGCCTCCCGGAACAGGCGATGTACCCCTTACTGTTTTTCAGTCTTTGCCGTTAGACGGAATTATAGTGGTAACATCACCCCAGGATTTAGTTTCCATGATAGTAGAAAAAGCTGTAAAAATGGCAGAGCTTATGAATGTTCCTGTGCTTGGTATTGTTGAGAATATGTCATATTTTGAATGTGCTGACTGCGGCAAGCGCCACTTTATTTTCGGCGAAAGCAAAATCGACGAAGTGGCAGCATCCCACGGCATTGATACAGTTTCAAAGCTTGCCATCAATCCTGAAATAGCATCTGCTTGTGATAAGGGTCTTGCTGAACTTATCGGAACAGAAGGCTTAGAAGAAATGGCAGAAAAAATTGAAAATTTAATTAAATAATAAATTTAGGCTCATAATAATAAAAAATGAGCCGTACAAAAAGACACTCTTTTTGCTCGGCAAAAGGAGTGTCTTTTTATGTTGGCGTTACTTTCGTTTTTGCCGATACTTTTAAGCATCATTCTGATGACGGTGTTTTCAAAACCTGCAAAAACTGTTCTTCCTATCGCTTTTTTGTTGGCGGTGGGGTTAGCGCTCGTTTTCTGGCGTATGGACATCGTAGCGGTGATTTCTGCCACGATTTTCGGGGTTTTGAGTTCTGTTGAGGTGTTGCTCGTTATATTTGGTGCAATTTTAATTATGAACACCCAGAAACATTCAGGAGGTATGGCATCAATCAATCACGGATTTACCCGAATTTCTCCCGATCACAGAATTCAGGCGATAATTATAAGCTTTATGTTCGGTTCATTCATAGAAGGGGCGGCAGGGTTTGGAACACCTGCAGCTTTGGCGGCACCTCTTTTGGTGTCACTTGGTTTTCCGCCGTTGGCTGCGGCAGTAGTGTCTTTGATATGCGACTCGACTGCAGTATCATTTGGTGCAGTAGGCACGCCTGTTTCTGTGGCAATGGCGCAAATAGCCGACAGGGCAGGAGAGGGAGCACTGTCTGGTGTGACTATTTTCACAGCGCTTGCGCACGGTATTATGGGTGTATTTTTGCCATTTCTTGCGGTAGCGGTGTTGACCTGCGTTTTCGGGCGTGAAAAGTCCATAAAACCAGCCGTATCCGTTTTGCCATTTGCTATGTTTTCAGGACTTGTATTCAGTGTTCCTTATGTTCTGATAGCTGTGGTTTTCGGTCACGAATTTCCGTCTTTGCTTTCAGGGTTAATCGGACTTGTGGTGACGGTGCTTGCTGCTAAGAAAAAGTTTTTGATACCAAAAAAAGTGTGGACATTGGGCGAGGGATCACAGTCAATAGAAAAAAGCGAAAACCGTCTGAATTTATTTTTAGCGTGGTTTCCGTATGTTCTGATTGCGGTCATTTTAGTGGCAACCCGTGTACCTGCTCTTGGAATAAAAGACATCATAAACACCAATGCAAAGGGTATATTCTTGATTGATATTCCAAATATTTTAGGGGTGGAAAGAATAGATTTCTCTCTTAAATGGGCAAATATTCCGGGACTTATCCCCTTTATACCTGTGGCGCTTATCACACATTTTCTTCACAAAATGCCAAAGGAAAAAGTGCGTCTTGCGTGGAGCGATACACTAAAGCAGATAAGCGGTGCGGCGGTTGCGATTGTGGCGGGGATTTGTCTTGTGCAGATAATGAAGTTTTCTGATATCAACACATCAGGACTTCCTAATATGATGAATGTCTTAGCCCAAAAGATTTCTGCAGTAGGCAAGGTGGCATTTGTTTTGATTTCACCATTGATTGGTATTTTAGGTTCATTTATATCAGGCTCGAATGCTGTGTCAAATCTTTTATTTACCAATCTTCAGTTTGAAACGGCAAATACTCTCGGTATATCCGGTGTTATTACCGTGGCAAGTCAGGTGGTAGGAGGTGCTGTGGGAAATATAATCTGTATAAATAACATCGTTGCCGCCTGTGCAACTGTGGGAATTTCGGGAAAAGAAGGGCGGATTATCAAGATAAATATCATCCCAACGCTGATTTATACAGCGGTTATAACAGTATTTTTTGCGATTTCAATACTATAAGAAAGACCTCCCGTCAGGGAGGTCTTTCTTAATCTTCTATAGAGATTTGATTTGAATTATTATACTTTATACCGAAATGCTCGTAGGCTTTTATGGTTGCCATTCTGCCGCGAGGAGTTCTTGACAAAAATCCCAGCTGCAAAAGGTAAGGCTCATACACGTCTTCGATAGTGTTGGCATCTTCGCCGATTGATGCAGCCAGTGTATCAAGACCTACAGGACCGCCGTTGAAGTTTTCAATGATAAACATCATCATTTTGCGGTCAATGTTGTCAAGACCAAGATTATCCACTTCCATACGGTAAAGGGCAATGTCTGCAATTTCTGCAGTAATCTGTCCGTTACCTTTTACCTCTGCAAAGTCGCGTACACGCTTTAACATTCTGTTGGCAATTCGGGGTGTACCCCGTGAGCGTTTTGCTATTTCCATGGCGCCCGATGGGTCGATTTTTGTACCCAGGATTTCAGCTGAGCGGGTTACAATTTGTGCAAGCTCTTCAGGTGTGTAGAGTTCAAGTCTTGAAATTACACCGAAACGGTCACGAAGAGGTGCGGTGAGTAAGCCCGTTCTTGTGGTAGCACCAATCAATGTAAATTTAGGCAAGTCAAGTCGTACAGAGTGTGCGCCGGGGCCTTTGCCTAAAATAATATCTAATGAATAGTCTTCCATAGCGGGGTAGAGGATTTCTTCTACGCTTCGGGAAAGTCTGTGTATTTCGTCAATAAACAAGATGTCATTGTGTGAAAGGCTTGTAAGAATCGCCGCCAAATCTCCTGCTTTTTCTATTGCAGGGCCTGATGTTATACGGATTGAAACGCCCATTTCATTGGCGATGATGCCGGCAAGAGTCGTCTTACCAAGTCCCGGAGGACCGTAGAGAAGTACGTGGTCCAGTGCTTCACGACGGGCTTTGGCAGCTTCTATATATATTGATAAATTTTCTTTTACTTTGGTTTGTCCTATGTATTCGGGCAAACTTTTCGGGCGGAGGCTGAACTCTGTTTCTTCTTCATTTCCCAAAGTTCTTGAAGATACGATTCTTTCTTCAAAATCTCCTGCAAACTGCTGGTCTATTGGCATATATTTTACCTCCTATCGCATAAGGCGGATTAAAGCCGCTTTGATTGTGTCTTCGGTAGACATTCCTTTTTCTACGCCTGAAACTGCGCGCATAGCATCAGCTCTGGGGTAACCAAGCACCACAAGGGCTTCAACTGCGTCGTTAGATGAATTTACAGGTGCGAATACTTCGTCACTTCCGTCGTCGAGTTTGATTTCACGGCCTTTGAATTTATCTTTTAATTCAAGTACGATTTTCTGGGCAAGCTTCGGTCCTACGCCTTGTGCACGGGTGATTGCCTTGTAGTCATCAGTGACGATCGCTACTGACAATGCCGCAGGAGTGAGTGCCGAAAGTACAGCAAGTCCTGCTTTGGGGCCTGCGCCGTTTACTGATATTATCATTTTGAAAACATCAAGCTCTTCCCGTGTCAAAAATCCGTAAAGGTCGAACAAATCCTCTGCAACGCGCAGGAATGTGTAGACTTTCGTTTCTTCGCCTACTTTCATTTTGGAAAGGGCAGCAGGTGTCATAAAGACTTTTGCGCCGAATGTGCCTGTATCTAAAACTACTGCATTTTCTTCTATATATTCAACTGTTCCTTTTACAAAAGCTATCATTTAAATTCCCTCCTGGTTTATACGGCTCTGGTATTGAGCAGAGTAACCGTGGCACATTGCAATAGCCAAAGCGTCTGCCACATCGTCGGGCTTGGGAACGGCGTTAAGTCCCAACATCTGCGTTACCATTCTCTGTACCTGACCTTTTTGCGCTCTTCCGTATCCTGCAACCGCCTGCTTTATCTGTAAGGGTGTGTACTCAAAAACAGGGACATTGAGCGTAGTTGCAGCCAGAATACAAACACCGCGTCCGTGTGCAACGGAAATGGCGGTTTTTACATTGGTATTGAAGAAAAGCTCTTCTATCGAGAAAGCATCAGGGTTGTGCTTTTCAATCAATGTGCCGACGCTTTCATAAATATCACGAAGTCGGTCGGTAAGCTTTTGTCCTGCAGGGGTGGTGATTGCGCCGTATTCGATTGGTGTGAATTTATGACCGTCAAAATGCACCACGCCATAGCCGACAATGGCAATTCCGGGGTCAATACCAAGAATAATCATAAAATACTCCAAAATTTTAAAAATGTGTTGAGATTTTAAAACATTTACTGTATAATTGTATCATAAATAAAATTAAATTGCAAGAAAGTTCAGGTGAACATAATGAAACTTTGGGGCGGAAGATTTGCAAAAGCCACAGACGCTTTGGTAGATGATTTCAACTCGTCAATAAGATTTGATGCAAGAATGTATAAACAGGACATCACGGGAAGTATGGCACACGCAGAAATGCTTGGTCGTCAGGGGATAATTCCAAAAAATGATGCTTACTTAATCGTAAAAACGTTATCTGAAATTTTAGAAGATATCGAAGCAGGCAAGGTAGAATTTTTGATTGATGCTGAAGATATCCACATGAATATAGAAACAATCCTGACAGAGCGTATAGGCGATGCAGGGAAGAAACTCCACACAGGCAGAAGTAGAAACGATCAGGTGGCATTAGACCTCAGAATGTATCTTCGTGATGAAGTGGATGAAATCAGCGAAATGCTTGTAAGCACCATGAAAACGGTACTTGATATAGCAGAAGAAAATGCAGATACAATTATGCCAGGATATACGCATTTGCAGAAGGCACAGCCTGTTAATGCAGCGCATCACTTTATGGCGTATTTTCAGATGTTTTCCAGAGACAAAGAGCGTCTTGCCGATTGCAGAAAACGTATAAATGTTATGCCTTTGGGTTCAGGTGCTTTAGCTGGTACTACATATCCGTTGGACCGTGAATTTGTAGCAGAAAAACTTGGATTTGACGGTGTAACAAGAAACTCTATGGATGGTGTTTCTGACCGCGATTTTGCCATTGAGTTATCAAGTGTTTTGTCAATTCTTATGATGCACTTGTCACGATTCTGTGAAGAATTGGTACTCTGGTCATCTCACGAATTTTCATTCGTAGAAATGGATGACAGCTACTCAACTGGTTCATCAATTATGCCACAGAAGAAAAATCCCGACGTGGCAGAATTAATCCGCGGAAAATCAGGTCGAGTTTACGGAAGTCTCATGACACTTCTAACCATGATGAAAGGTCTTCCTCTTGCATATAATAAGGATATGCAGGAAGACAAAGAAGCAATTTTTGATGCAGTAGATACGGTAAAACTATGCTTGCCCGTATTTACCAATATGATAAAAACAATGACTTTCAGAAAAGAAAATATGGCAAAAGGCGCAACGGGTGGTTTTACCAATGCTACTGATCTGGCAGACTACCTCGTAAAGAAAGGCGTTCCTTTCCGTTCTTCTCACGCTATCGTTGGCAGAATGGTTGCCCGTGCAGTAGAAAAGAACTGCGACCTTGATGAATTCACGCTTTCTGAAATGAAAGAGTTTTCTGAACTGATAGAAGAAGATATCTATCAGGCTATTTCTATTAAGACCTGTGTAGATGAACGCAACGTCATCGGCGGACCCGCAAAAGAGCAGGTATTAAAAGAAATTGAAAACGGAAGAAAACTCTTGAAATAGTGTCATTTTCTGCACATTTTTTCCCAAAAAGGTTGACTTTAAAAATGGGATGTGATATAGTAAGCAAAGTACTAAGGAGTACGGACTTTATATTTGGGAGGCATTTTAAATGCAAAAAGGCACAGTTAAATGGTTTAACGCTCAGAAAGGTTTTGGCTTTATTGCAGCTGAAGACGGTACAGATGTATTCGTTCATTTCTCAGCTATCGCAATGGACGGTTTCAAAACACTTGATGAAGGTATGGAAGTACAGTTCGAAGTTGTTGAAGGTGCAAAAGGTCCTCAGGCAGCAAACGTAACAAGAGTGTAATCTTCAAATTTTGAGCTTCATATATATCAACTCTTTATATGATAACTTGAATTAAAGGCTACGGCATACCAAAAAGCCCCATAAACCGACAGGTTATGGGGCTTTTATTTGAAAGCAGGGGTAAAAATGAGTAAAATTTTAAAAGCAATAGATAGTGAAGGTTTGGTAAGAGTATCATTTATAAACAGTCGTGATATGGTAGAAGAGGCGCGTAAAATCCACAACACTTCTCCTGTGGCAACAGCAGCACTCGGCAGAACTCTTACAATGACAGCTTTAATCGGCAGCGGCATGAAAGAGCCGGACGATACCGTTTCTGTATTTATAAAAGGTGACGGCCCCCTGGGTCAGATTGTATGTACCGCAAAAGGCAACGGTACTGTTAAAGGCTATGTTGCAAATCCTGATGTTGATTTACCTTTGAAGAAAAACGGCAAGCTCGATGTAGGTGCGGCAGTAGGCAAGGGTTCGCTTTCGCTCACAATGGATTTAGGATTAAAAGAACCTTACTGCGGTCAGGTGCCCTTGGTTTCAGGTGAAATTGCAGAAGATTTTACCTATTATTACGCGAAATCACAGCAGATTCCCACAGCAGTATCTTTGGGCGTATTGGTAGACAGAGACTATTCTGTAAAAGAAGCAGGGGGCTTGTTCGTTCAGCTTATGCCCGGTTGCGACGAAGAAACTGCAGCTTTAATAGAAAAAAATGTAACAGAATTGCCTCCTGTGACTACTATGTTAGAGGAGGGTATGAGCGAAGACCTTATTATCACTTCAGTTTTTGCAGGACTTTTCTTTAAATATTTAGATGATGATGAATATAATTATAAATGTGATTGCTCGAGAGAAAAAATCGAAAAAGCTTTGATTTCTTTGGGTGAAAAAGAACTTATGTCCATGGTAAACGATGACCACGGTGCAGAAGTGACTTGTAGGTTCTGCCCAGAAAAGTATAAATTTACAGAATTTGAGCTTATAGAACTCATAAATCGGGCAAAGATAAAGTAAGATAAAAAAAGTTAAAAAAATTGAAAAAAATCTCTTGACAAGTGAGTCGGTTTCGTATATAATAATCTTCGTCGCTGGAATGGCAAAGGCAAATGAATGGGCGCATAGCTCAGCTGGGAGAGCATCTGCCTTACAAGCAGAGGGTCACAGGTTCGAGCCCTGTTGTGCCCACCATTCATGCGGCTCGGTAGTTCAGTTGGTTAGAATGCCAGCCTGTCACGCTGGAGGTCGTGGGTTCGAGCCCCATCCGAGTCGCCATTATTTGCCTCTGTAGCTCAGTCGGTAGAGCAGGGGACTGAAAATCCCCGTGTCGGTGGTTCGATTCCGCCCGGAGGCACCAACGACACACATTTAAATGCGGGAGTGGCTCAGTGGTAGAGCGTCACCTTGCCAAGGTGAACGTCGCGAGTTCGAATCTCGTCTTCCGCTCCAAATGACAAAATCTTGCCTTATGGCAAGATTTTGTTTTAAAAAAATTAATATGGCGCCATAGCCAAGTGGTAAGGCAGAGGTCTGCAACACCTTCATCCCCAGTTCAAATCTGGGTGGCGCCTCCAAAGCAAAAAATCCTGTCGAAAGATAGGATTTTTTGTTTTGTATCATTCATTATTCAATATTCATTATTCATTAGATGCGACAGGATTTTTTAATGAATAATGAAGTCGCTACGCTGATGAATAACTAATAATTGTGGTAGCTTTGATTACGCAAAAATTCTATCAAAAACTATTGAATAACCTGACAAACTATGTTAAAATACTTTTATAGGTATATAAATATGCACAATGGAAGAAAAATTATGAAAAACGAAGCTTATGTAGTAACCCATACTCATTGAGACAGAGACAGGTATACTCGATGAACTTGCTCCGAAACCCCATCCGTGGTTATACGCAGAAACTGCAAGAGTAGGTCTTGGTATTCCTTTTGAAAACCGTCACAAGGTTATCGGTATCGAAGACAGCTCTGCCGGTGTAGTATCAATTAAGCTCGCAGGCTTCAGCTGTGTAGGTATCGCTGGCGGTAACATCGATCAGTCAGGTATGGGCGATTTGTGTGATTACAGAATCAACAAATTAGAAGAAATGCTCAATATCATTTTATAAGGAGATAGAAATGATTTATTCACCTGTAAAGTTAACTGCAACCGTCAAAGGTTACCTTTGGGGCGGTCGCAGACTTATTACTGATTTCAATAAAAAGACAGACCTCGAAAAAGCCGCAGAAAGCTGGGAGCTTTCCACACATAAAGACGGCGAAAGTATCGTGGCATCAGGCGAATTTGAGGGTTTGGGATTAAACGAATACATAAAAAATAACGGCGGAGATGAGTGTATAGGAAGTAAGGCTGCAGGTTTTGATTTCTTCCCAATACTTATAAAACTCATTGATGCCAAAGACGATTTATCCATTCAGGTACATCCTGATGATGAGTACGCACTCTGCGTTGAAGGGGAGTACGGCAAAACCGAAATGTGGTACATCGTTGACTGTGAAGAGGGAGCATATCTCTACTACGGTGTAAACCGTGAGATTTCAAAGGAAGAGTTTGAGAATCGCATCAAGGACAACACTTTAACAGAAGTTCTCAATAAAGTGTATGTAAAACCCGGCGATGTGTTCTTCATCCCATCAGGCACAATTCACGCTATATGCTCAGGTATTCTTATCTGTGAAATTCAGCAGAACTCCAATCAGACATACTGCATATACGACTATGACCGCAGAGATAAAGACGGCAACCCCAGAGAACTCCATGTGGAAAAAGCACAGGCAGTATCTCAGCTCACACCCTCACCCGAGCAGAAAAAATACGACGGCAATGTACTTGCTAACTGCAAGTATTTTACCGTTGAAAAGATTGATTGCAAGGGTGAAGCGAGCGTGACACTTTCTGATGAAAGCTTCCGTTCTTTGGTTGTTCTTTCGGGTGACGGTTCAATCGAACTCGACGGCGAATGTGTGGAATTTACAAAGGGCGACAGTCTCTTTATTCCTGCACAAAATGGTGACGCTTTATTAAAAGGCGATTTTTCCGCAGTATTATCTTATGTATAATAAAAAAGCAAGGGTTTTCCCTTGCTTTTTTTAATTTTATCCCGTATAATAAGGTACGAGGTGTACTTATGAGGAAAAAAGCATTTTTATACGTAATTTTGGCAGGGATTTTCTGGGGAACATCAGGAATTTTTGTAAATTTCCTGGCGCCATACGGATTATCTTCATTACAGATAACAGGAATAAGAAGCATTATGTCAGCGTGCATTATGGGAATTTATCTTCTTATGTTTGACAGATCGGCATTTCGCATAAAGCCGAAACAGTTGCTTATGTTTTTGGGAATTGGCGTTTCTATTTTTGCTACGGCGTACTTTTATTTCGGCGCAATAAGAGAAACTACTATTTCAGTTGCGGTTGTGCTTATGTACACAGCACCTGCGTTCGTTATGACATATTCGGTGGCGTTTTTGGGAGAAAAACTTACGAAACTAAAACTCCTGTCCGTAATTTTGGTGATAGCGGGATGCTGCTTTGTGTCAGGCATATTCGGAAACTTCAAATTCAGTATTGGCGGTATCATAATGGGAATTATGTCAGGTGTGGCGTACAGTTCCTATAATATACTCACGCGAATTGCCATGAACAAAGGTTATAAGACTATGACCACAACATTTTACAGTTTCGTAGTGACGGCGATATTAGGATTTATATTTTCAGACATCGGAAATGTGGCAACTGTTGTGGTGCAGACACCCTCATCTTTACTTTTAATGGTTGGAATAGGCATTTGCTCTTGTGTTGCGCCATATCTTTTTTACACCACAGCTTTAAAATACATACACGCAGGGACGGCGTCGTCTTTGTGTATAGTTGAGCCCATGGCGGCATCACTTTTTGGTGTGGTGATCTTCAGAGAAGTTATGGACTTTTCTATGATTGCAGGAATTGTGCTTATACTTTTAGCAGTATTTTTATTGAGCAAAAGCGAATAAGGAGAAAATTATGACAAAAGAACTTATAGACAGAATAAACGCATTGGCAAAGAAATCACGCGAAGAGGGACTTACAGAAGAGGAAAAGATTGAGCAACAGAAACTTCGCATGCAGTATATTGCTGAATTCAGACAGGGAGTAGTTAACACCCTTGACAATACATACATAATGGACGAAAAAGGCAACAAGGTAAAGGTAACGAAAAAAAGTGGCAACTATGGAGCCTAAAGATTATGTAGTGACAAAAATTTCGGGCGAATATGCCTATATTACCGATACTGACGGAAATGAAATATTTATAGCCCTCTACCTTCTGCCCGAAGGAGCAGATGTAGGGAGTGGGCTTCATTGGGAAAATTTTGAATATAATTTAGCATAAAAACCGGGCTTTGCCCGGTTTTTGATGTCTTAATGTCGAAATTTTTCAGAAAATATCGGAAAACTTATGCATTTTGTTAAAATTATAGCAATAATATACCAAATATAGCACAAAAAATTATAAAAAAAGTACAAAAAACTATTGCAATTTGTATATGTTGTATGGTAGAATAAGTTATACTATCGAGAATGTGGGCAAATATCCGCTTTAGGTAGTAAAAATGTTTGAAAAATGCCACGTTTTCTTAAAGCAGAGTGACTGACTGCTGAAAAAAAGAAAACCAAGAGCAATTATTTTTAGAACTAAGGTAGAGGAGATGGTATTCTTTGAAAAAGTCAGCAGTAGTAGTCAGCGATGCTTACTTACCGAAGAAGAAAACATTAGCACAGGAACTTAAAGCAAATCTTCCCTTGCTTTTAATGATTCTTCCGGGCTTCCTTGCGTTGTTATTATTCAACTACAAGCCTATGTACGGTATCTTGGTAGCATTTAAAGATTACAAATTTAAACTTGGCGTATTCGGTAGTGAATGGGCCGCACAGGGAGGTATGGAACATTTTATCAGAATGTTCCGCGGTAATGAATTTGCCAGTGTATTAGGTAATACAATCTGGATTTCATTGCTTCGTATGGTGTTTGGTTGGCCTTCGCCTATCATCTTGGCACTTTTGCTTAATGAAATGCGTTGCGGATGGTATAAAAAATTGTCACAGACACTTACATATGTTCCGCACTTTTTCTCATGGGTAATTCTTGCCGGTATCTTTAAGATGATGTTCTCGACTGTTGGTCCTGTTAACATGATTATTAAGATGATGGGATTTGATCCGATTCCGTTCTTCAGTAGTAACGTGCCGTTTATTGTATTGGTACTTGTTACTGCAGTATGGCAGGGTTTAGGTAGTGGTGCTATTGTTTACATTGCAGCGCTTGCCGGTGTTGATGAATCTTTATATGAAGCAGCATACATCGACGGCGCAAGTAAGTGGAAGCAGGTAATCCACATTACACTTCCCAGTATCATGGGTACAATTACAACGGTACTTATCATGAACCTTGCGGGTATTTTAAATGCCGGTTTTGACCAGATTTACAATATGTACAACTATTCAGTATATGAAGTTGGCGATATTCTCGATACATATTCACTTCGTCTTTTGCAGGACGGCCGTTACGAAGTAGGTACAGCTCTTGGCTTGTTCAAATCATTGGTAAGCTTAATTTTCGTACTTGGTTCCAACTGGATTATTAAAGTGATCAGTAAAGACGAATACGGTATTTTATAAGGAGGGGAAAGCTTAGATGATTAAACAGACAAAAGGCGAAAAAATATTCAATGTGTTTAATTACATATTTTTATCAATAATATGTTTTTCAATGCTTTATCCGCTTCTTTATACTTTTTCAATGTCAGTAAGTACAAAGTATGCGGCAGATATGCCAGGTTTTCATGTTCTTCCTATGTGGGGACATACAACATGGGACCCCTTCAGACTTCTTTTTAAGAACCAGGAAATCTGGAGAGCTTATGGAATAACAGTTGCAAGAACACTTGTTGGTACAGTGATGGCAGTTTTTGTAACAATCTTCTACGGTTATGCTCTTTCAAGACCTAACCTCATATGGAAGAAATTCTTTACAACATTTATCGTTATCACAATGTTGTTCAGTGGTGGACAGATTCCTACCTACCTGAACATCAGAAGTTTGGGTCTTATCGATAGTTTCTGGGTATATGTTTTACCGATATTGATTTCAGCGTATAACGTTGTAGTTTCAAAATCGTTCTTTGCTGGTATTCCGGAATCACTGAATGAATCAGCAAAAATTGACGGTGCAGGCGAATTCAGAACATTCTTCCAGATTATTATGCCTCTGTCCAAGCCTATTATTATGACTTTGGCTCTCTGGATTGCGGTTACTCACTGGAACGCATGGATGGATTCACTCCTCTATATCAATGACAACAAGAAGATCGTTGTTCAGTTGTATTTGCAGCGTATCATCAATGAAGGTGCTACAAATAAAATCACAGACCTTGGTGCTACAGAAGAAAATAAGCAGAACCTTACACCTGATACTGTTAAATCTGCGGCGATCATGGTTACAGTTATTCCGATTTTGTGTTTCTATCCCTTCGTACAGAAGTACTTTATCAAGGGTGTTACACTTGGTGCTGTTAAAGGTTAATGTCTATGACATTACGTTTATAAATTTAATTATTTATTGCCCAAAAAAGCAGAACCATTAAAAATGGTTCTGCTTTTAAAAATTGTATATATATTTTTTTCTTTTGAGATAGTAGCAGGCATGTGTAAAGCCAATAGATTTTAAAAGGTCTTTTGCATCTCTAAAACCTACAGCAAGATTTTCGCATTTGTGGGCATCACTTCCTAATGTTACGTCTCTTCCGCCCATCTCATAATATTTTCTCAAAACATACTCATCGGGCATAAATTCGTTCCACTTGTTTGCTTTGCCCGAGGTGTTTAACTCTAAACATTTGTCGATGTCAATTATTTTTTTTAATATAGGTTCCATCAGATGAAAATAGTTTTTAATTTTGTAGTTTCTGTTTGAAACGCCGTTTAAATACCTGAAAGGATATGTGATATGTGCGATGGCGTCTATATCTTCGTCAAGCTTTTTTTCTAATTTGTTATAATATAAAACCAGAAACTCTTCTATAATTTCGTCAGGTATAATGTCACTTTGCTGAAAAAGATTTTTATAAGGCGTATGGGAAAAATAATCACGAAAAATCATGGTCGAGTGAAGAGAACCCAAAACAAAATCAGGCTCGAGACCGTAAAAAGGCTCGTTGCCTGATGGTGCCACTCTGTCATCTAATTCGAAAGCTGTAATGACGGTAAGTTTTCCTTTGTATTTATCCTGACATTCGCGAGCTTCTTCTATGGATTTTTTTATATTTTCATAAACTTCACAGCCGTGTGGTGCAGGTAGAGTGTGGTCAGAAATTGCAATACCCGAAAGACCGATTTTTATGGCACGAGCGCACAAATCGTCAATTGTTTCTCTGCCGTCGTGAGAATTTATGGAATGTGTATGGCAATCATACATATTATCACCTCGGGTATAATTTTACCACAAAAAAATAAGGGCTGCAAGTCTCTCTTGCAGCCCTGACGATACATTTTATGTGGCTAACGGATGTAAAACATAAGTTCACATTGCAAACACCTCTTAAAGTTTAAACCCTCGTTTTTAAAAACTTTAACCGTATCGTCTGTAACGCGATATGTTCTTGATATTTTGCCGACCATATCTTTAATCGTTACAGTAGTATTGTGTGTAGATTATTTAAAAATATTTATGGAAAAATTTAGTTTTTTGCATAAGCTATTAAATCTTTGATTGATGCTTTGTCAGTAAAATCACCATCTGCATCACACAAGTCTATCAGCATCTTTTCCATATCGGTAGGATTTTTCTTTGATGACATAATTTTCTTTAAAGCCTTAATAGCAGTTCTGTGGGGAACAGTTAACTCTGCCATTACCATTCTGCCAAGGAAGTTGTAGATTTTTATATGTTCTAACATTTCGGGGTTGAAGTTTTTATCTAAAACCTCGTGGTCATAATACTCACGAACTTCAGGCGGTGTGATGCCTGTGGTGTAGACAATCAATTTTTTGTCCTTTAATTTTTCTATATTTTTGGTGATAAGGCTTACGCCTGCGATAATTTCAGCATAAAGTCCGCCGCCGTAGATTATGGTGTCGTAATTTGTAAGGTCGTCTGCTTTTACCGATTTTGCCTCTTTAACTTCGCAAGATAACTCTTCTGCAATCCACTCGGCATACTGCTTTGTGGAACCGTATTTTGACTTGTAGATTACTATTGTGCTCATTGATTGCTCCTTGATTATTTTAAAATGTCTTTAATATCACGAAAAACAGTAGTATGCGCGACGAGATAGGAAAACACCATCACTATTACTGCAATAATAAGTATCCATAAAAAAGCCTTATAAGGAGATATTGTATTTTTCGTTTTTGGCAGTATTTCATCTGACAACTCTTTTGTCACATTAACAAGATCTGCCTCATTGTAATAATCTCTGGCTTTATCGCCGTTTATATCTCGCATTATATCAATCCTTTCTAAAAAGTGATACGCATTCTATATGTTCAGTAAAAGGGAACATATCAACAGGTGTGGCAAGAGTTAAGCGATAGCCGTTTTCTGTTAAAAACTTAGCATCTCGGGCGAGAGTAGCGGGGTTACAGGAAACATAGACAATCCGCTCAGGGGATGCCTTAACTATTGCGGACAATGTTTTTTCATCGCTGCCTTTTCGTGGCGGGTCGATGATGACAATGTCGGGGCGATTGCCTTTACTGATAAGTTTGGGCACTACTGTTTCTGCTTCGCCACAGTAAAATTCTGTATTATTTAAGTTGTTTCTTTTTGCGTTTTTGTTGGCATCATCAATCGCCTGGGGGACTATTTCTACGCCGATAACTTTTTTGGCGAGTTTCGCTGCGCAAAGAGAGATAGTACCGATACCGCAGTAAATATCAAGGACAGTTTTTGTTTCGTCGAGTTCAGCTAAATCGAGGGCCTTTTGATAAAGTTTTTCTGTCTGGTGGGGATTTACCTGGAAAAAGCTATGGGGCGAAATAGAGAAGTCGAGTCCCAAAATAGAGTCAGAAATCGTATCTTCTCCCCAAAGGGTAATGTTTTTCGCTCCTAAAACAAGATTGTTTTTAGCGCTGTTTATATTTAAAATGATACTCTTTAAATTATATTCACCAAAAGTTTGAGATATAAGTTTTTTGGTGAGCTTTTCTAAATTCTTGATTTTTGGCGTTGCTGAAGAAATCACTATCATAAGTTCACGGCTATGGTAACCTGTGCGCACAAAAACACGACGGATTGTACCGTGATGTGTTTTTTCGCAGTAGGGTTTGATATTTTCCTCGTTCATAAAATCGAGAACAGTATTTAAAATCTGAACAGAGCAATCTTCGCCAACATTGCAGGAATTAAGCTCTACCACATCGTGACTGCGCGAACCGTAAAAGCCGCCGATGGCTGAACCGTCTTTTTCGCCTATGGGGAATACCATCTTGTTGCGATAATTTTGGGGTTTTTCCATACCGAGAGTATCAGAAGTAATGCTTTCGGCATTTTCTATTCCGCCTATACGCAACAATGTATCTACAACGTGCTGGCGCTTGATTTCTTTTTGCTTTTCATATTTAATATGAGAAAGGGGACAACCGCCGCAAAGTTCACTATGAGAGCAGTAATCATACATACGGAAAGGTGATGGCGTGATAATGTCAACAACTCCTGCGGTCATATAGGATTTGTGGATGGTGTAGATTTTTGCCATTACTGTTTCATTTTCCAATGTTCCGTGAACAAAGCAGATTTTACCATCAACATATCCTATGCCTCTTCCGTCTGATGATGTTTTTTCTATATTTAATTTTATGATATCGTTCTTGTTCATAAAATCACCTGAGAATTATTATATCATATCAAAAACTAAATTACAATCAAAAAGGGACTTGCAAAACGCAAATCCCTTAAAAATTATTCGCCGAATTTCTTCATACGACCGGCAAGTTTATCTCTGTCCTGTTTTGACAAGATTTTCTTGCGCAGACGGATGTTTTCAGGTGTGATTTCTACAAGCTCGTCGTCAGAAATAAATTCCAAGCATTGCTCCAAACTCATAATGACGGGCGGTGTGAGTTTTACTGTGTCGTCACTGCCTGATGCACGCATATTTGTAACGTGTTTTTTCTTACATACATTAACTGTCAGGTCTTCGTTTTTGGCGTTTTCGCCAACAATCATGCCCTCGTACACATCAACGCCGGGGCCCAAGAAGAGTGCACCACGGAGCTCTGCATTCAAAAGACCGTATGCAACAGTTGTGCCTGTTTCCCAGGCGATCATTGAACCGCGGTTACGGGTTGCGATTTCGCCTTTGTATTCTTCAAATCCTTCCAAAATTGAGTTCATTACACCGTTTCCTTTTGTATCGGTAAGAAACTCACTTCTGTATCCGATAAGTCCACGAGAGGGGATTTTGAATTCTAATCTCATATAGCTTCCGTCGCCTGTGGGGTACATATTTTCCATCTGGGCTTTTCGTGAGCCGAGTTTTTCTATTACATTTCCTGAAAATTCATCAGGAACATCTATTACAAGACGCTCTACGGGTTCTAATGTTTTTCCGTCTTTTTTCTTATAAATTACCTGAGGGCGTGAAACCTGGAATTCATAACCCTCACGGCGCATTGTTTCGATTAAGATGGATAAGTGAAGTTCGCCACGGCCTGAAACTTTGAAACTGTCGGCAGAGTCTGTTTCTTCGACCTTTAAGCTTACATTTGTTTCAAGTTCACGGAATAATCTGTCGCGAAGGTGTCGGCTTGTAACGAATGAACCCTCTCTGCCTGCAAAGGGGCTGTTATTTACGATGAAGTTCATAGAGATTGTAGGCTCGTCAACATCGATTACGGGCAACGGGTCAATGCAGTTGGTAGCGCAAATTGTTTCGCCGATATTAAAGTCGCCAAGTCCTGAAATACAGATAATATCGCCTGCAGGAACTTCTTGCACTTCTGTTCTGGTCAATCCTTCAAATGTGTAAATTCTTCCCACTTTTACATTGGAAACAGTACCATCGGCGTGACAAAGTGCTACTGTTTCGCCGTATTTGGCAGTACCGCGTGAGATTTTACCTACTGCGATTTTTCCGATATACTCATCGTGGTCGATGTTTGCAATTCTTACCTGTAAGGGGTCACTGGCGTCGCCTGTGGGTGCAGGCACGCTTTCTAATATAACATCAAAAAGGGGTGTTAAATCGTTCTTTAAATCTGATAGAGAGAGTCCGCAGATACCCTGTTTTGCCGATGTGTAAACAACGGGGAAGTCTGCCTGCTCATCGTTTGCGCCAAGGTCAATGAAAAGATCCAAAACTTCGTCGATAACTTCTTCGCATCTTGCCTGGGGACGGTCGATTTTATTGATAACAACGATTGGCTTTAAGTTTAATTCCAATGCTTTTTTTAGAACGAATCTTGTCTGGGGCATAGCACCTTCAAAAGCGTCAACCACCAAAAGTACGCCCTCTACCATACCAAGTACTCGTTCAACCTCGCCTCCGAAGTCAGCGTGCCCGGGAGTGTCTACGATATTTATTTTTGTTCCGTTATGAATTACGGATGTGTTTTTTGAAAGTATTGTGATTCCGCGCTCGCGCTCTAAGTCGTTTGAGTCCATTACGCGGTCTGCTACCTGCTCGTTGTCGCGGAAAATACCGCTGTTTTTAAACATGGCATCAACCAAAGTTGTTTTACCGTGGTCAACGTGAGCGATAATAGCAATATTTCTTATGTTGTTCTTTTCCAAAAGAATTCCTCCGATATTAAATAAAATACACATTATATTTTAGCACAAAATGGCCAAATGTCAAATAAAAATTGACATTTAGGTACATTTTTGGTAAAATGAAAAATAGTTTTAAAAAAGGAGAAATCACG
Organism: Congzhengia sp.; assembly: GCA_045657065.1. Lineage (GTDB taxonomy): Bacteria > Bacillota > Clostridia > UBA1381 > UBA9506 > Congzhengia. The sequence continues at coordinate 26,833 of JAZOSI010000125.1, forward strand.
GTGATTTTTGGAAATTGTGAAATTAAAGAAAATAACCTTTTTATCGGTGGCATTAGTGCGTGTGATCTGGCAAAAGAATACGGCACACCCCTTTATGTATTCGATGAAAATGAAATAAGAAAAAATTGCACTCTGTACCGTACATCTATGGAAAAATTCTATGGCGGTAACGGTCGTATTCTTTACGCCAGCAAAGCTATGTGCGTAAAGGAAATCTGTCGTATTGTGGCAGATGAGGGTTTAGGTTTGGATGTTGTATCGGGCGGCGAAATGTTTACCGCCCACGCATCCGGTTTTCCTATGGAAAAAGTATATTTCCACGGCAACAACAAAACAGAAGCAGAAATTAAAATGGCACTTGACTTTGGTGTAGGCAGATTTGTTGTAGATAACGAATACGAGCTTGCGACAATCAGCCGCCTTGCAAAAGAAAAAGGCATAGTTGCCAATGTCCTGTTCAGAATCAAGCCCGGAATAGATGCTCATACTCACGATTTTGTAAAAACAGGTCAGATTGATTCAAAATTCGGTGTAGCTTTAGAAACAGGCGAAGCACTTGATATAGTAAAAAAAGCAATCAATACAGAAAATGTAAACTACTGCGGTATTCACTGTCACATTGCGTCACAGGTTTTTGAGGCGTCACCTTTCTGTGAAGCGGCAGAAGTTATGATGAAGTTTATAAAGGAAATAAAAGATGTTTGCGGAGTTACCACAAAAGAACTTAACTTAGGCGGTGGTTTTGGTACTGCATACACCGAAAAAGATACACCAATCCAGTATGATAAATACATGGAAAAGGTAAGTGGTGTAATTCATACTCTTGCTGAAGAACTGGATGTAGAGCTTCCGTATATCCTGATGGAGCCAGGCAGAAGTATCGTTGCATCTGCAGGAACAACCCTTTATACAGTAGGCGGAGTAAAAGAAATTCCCGACATCCGCACTTATGTTTCTGTTGACGGTGGTATGGCAGATAACCCAAGATATATTCTTTATCAGGCAGAGTACACTTTTGAAATTGCCAATAAAGCATCGGAAGAAAAGACTGAAATCGTAACAATAGCAGGTAAGTGCTGTGAATCGGGCGATTTGCTTGGAGAAAATGTAGCTTTGCAGAAAGCAGAAGTTGGCGACATTTTAGCAGTACACACAACAGGCGCATATAACTACTCGATGGCAAGTCACTATAACAGACTTCCCAATCCTGCGGTTGTGATGATCAAAGATGGAAGTCCGAGAGTAATAGTAAAAAGAGAAACTTACGAAGATATTTTAAAGAATGATATATAAAAACTGCGGTGGTTATCCACCGCAGTTTTTATATATCAATTTAAGTAGTACGAAGAAAAACAAATACAATTTACAAAAACGGCGGTAATATTTGATACAGTGCCTGCATAGATTTTAATAAGATTAAAGAAAGCAGGTGCAAAAATGGAAATCAAAAAAGGAAGCATAAATTTAAAAGAAACAAAAGGCAAAATGTCAGCAGGAAATCTTGTATCAGGTGATGTGGTAATTCCTGATACAATGCCCGACATCGAAGAAGTAGTTGTTGCAGATGCAAAAGCGCGCATTTGTGATACAACTTACAAAAACGGAAAACTCGACGTATCAGGGGTTGTTGATTTTACGGTGCTTTATAAACCTGAAGAGGGTAGCGAATTAAAAAGCGTTTGTCAGGGATTTGATTTTTTACAGAGTTTTGATGTAAAAGCAGACGAAGAAACAGAGTTTAATTCTGAAGCTTTCGTTGAACATATAAGCTTTGCACAGGTAAATTCCAGAAAAATTTCTGCGAAAATGATGCTTTGTATTGCAGCAACCGGAAGTAGAGGGAAAGAGTATTCGCCCATTACAGAAATCTGTGGAGATGACATAGAAAGCCGTAACAAAAAGTACAGTATGTATATACCTATGTCAGAGACCGTGACAGGGATTTCCGTTTCGGATATTCTTACTTTGCCCGAAGAAAAAACTGATATCGGAACAATATTAAAAACTGATGCATGGGCTGTCGCAACAGAAACAAAGGTTATGAATGGAAAAGTGATGATATGTGCAACTCTTAACCTCTGTACCGTTTATTCAGCGTCAGATGAAAAAGGAACAGTGACAGGTGTTATGCACACAATTCCTTTTACCGAAATAGCGGAAGCTCCCGGTGCGGATGAGCAGTGTGCAGTAAACGTTTATTTAAATACAGAAAGTGTGACTGCTGCAGGAAAAGGCGACCTGAACGGGGACACAAGAATTATCAGCGTTGATGCAGAAATTTCTGCAAAAGTAAAGGTTTCAAAAACAGTAGCTGAAACTTTTGTTGACGATTGTTATTTTCTGTCTCAAAAAACAAATCTCTGTCGCGAAAATATGGAGTTTTTTGAATATATAACATCAGAAAACGGAAGAATCACAGAGCGTCAGGCGGTAAAGATTGACGACGGCAAAGGAATTGCAGAAATTATTTCGTGTACTGCAAAGCCTATATTAAAGGAAGTAAAATGCAGTGATAAAAAAGCCATTATTACAGGTAATCTTGTTAGTTTTCTTATTTATCGCGATGGGGAAGGTTGTATTAAAAGTGCAGTAACCGAAAGCGATGTATCCTGGGAAAAAATGATAGGTTGCGAGTCTTTCATTGAAGCTGATATGTGGTTGGAAGATGTTTCTGCGGAGTTAACCGGAAATGGTGCTCAAATTCTTGCTAATATCGGAATTTTTATGAAAGCAATGAAAACTCACAACATCGAGATTTTAACCGATTGTAGCCCGAAAGATGAAAGCGATACAACTAAATACCCCAGTCTTGTTGTGTATTTTGCAAAAGACGGCGATACAGTCTGGAACGTAGCCAAAAAATACAGAACAAAATGTGAAAAAATTATGAGTGCAAACGGACTTGAAAAAGAAACAATAGAGCAGGGAAGAAGAATTTTAATTCCGAAGGCATAATAAAAAAGAACCGCGTATCAGCGGTTCTTTTTTGTGGATTTTATTGTGAACTGGACGAAAAATAGCACAGATTGGACAAACTGAACCCGTAGGGGATACCCGAAGGCTTACGTGGTACGCCGAGAGGTGAAGTTTGTTCAAAACACGAGACAATGAAAAAAGGAATTCGTCATTTGACGAATTCCTTCATTAACTTTTTAGTATTCAGTTAATATAAAAAGTTTCACATAGCACATTTTTGTCTCGTGTGGTATGGGCATTTTTCTACAGCGATATTAGTTTTCAGCTAAGAAAGCATTGATGCGTTCCACTAATGCATCAGCATCTTCGCCGTGAACAGCGCAAGCTTCTGCAACTGATTCGCCTGATGCCGAGGGGCAGCCTAAGCAGTGCATACCAATTTCAAAGAAGAACTGAGCTGTTTCGGGGTTTAATCTTAAAACATCTGCAATGATTGTTTCTTTTGTAATCTGAGCCATATTTTTAAACCTTCTTTCATATAATTTCTATAACAATAATATTATAATATAAACGAGATTTTTTTTCAATACCAAGTAAAAAATTTTTTAATGATTTTTGGTTAATTTGTAAGCGTTTTTTAAAAATATTATGTAAACCAAGCGAAAAATTACCCAAAAAGTTATTAACATTGTCAACAAGGTTTTCAACAGAAAAAACTGTCAAAAACCTTTGTTTTAACGGAGTTATCAACATTATCAACAGGTTATCAACAGGTTTTTGGTGCTTTGCAGGAAAGTTGACACATACTTGTAAACGCGATTTAACCTAGAAATAATGGGAAGTTTACATAATATTATTACAAAGAGGTTAAGTTAAAAATGGTAAAAAAGTTATTAAAAATTTTATCTATTGCACTAATATATTGTGGTGCCGTATTTGGCGCGGGTTTTGCATCAGGAAGAGAAATTTTTACATTTTTTTCGTGCTATAAAACGGCAGGAATTATCGTTTCTATTTTTGCAGGTTTTCTGTTTTCTTTTTTTGGTTTTTTTGTTTGCGGTTATGCAAAAACAAAAAACATAACAAATCCTGAAAAATATTACGAGGAACTTTTTCCGAAAGCTGTTTCAAAAGTTACCGCGTTTTTTACAAGTGCTTTTCTGGTTATGTCTTTTTCTATTATGATTACAGGTTGCGGTACGCTTTTATCTGAACAGTTAGGTGTTAGCAGTATATATGGTTCCCTGGTATCGCTGATTTTATGCTTTTTTGTTATCCGGAATGATGTTTTAGGGCTTGAAAGGTTTAATCTTTTAGCTACGCCGTTTATGTTGGTGGGTGTGATTGTTCTGTGCTTGCTTTCATTAAAATTGCCTGAAGTATCAGATACAGAAATGGGCGAAGTAATACCTGCTGCTATTTCAGGAATATTATATGTAAGCTACAATATGGTATCTGCGGTAGCAGTTATGGTATCTTCCTCCAAAATAGCCCAAACTCCAAAAGATGCCGCAATCGGTGGAGCAGTGGGCGGAATATTTGTAGCTGTACCTTTAGTGCTTATGAGCGTGGTTTTGGGGCGTCATTGGGAAGTTGCAAGTATGCCGTTGCCGTTTTTCAGCCTTATATATAATAATTTTCCGAAGGTTTCATTTGTCTGCAGTATTGTTCTCTATATCGCAATGTTGACAACTGCCACATCTTCAGGGGTTGCCGCACTTTCCTGTACAAAGGGCAAAAGTACGGGAAAATGGGCGTATTTACTGTGCTTTTTTGCGTTTTTTATGTCGTTTATTCCCTTTGGAACATTGGTGCAGACGGTATATACGGGATTCGGGTTTATAGGTATTATATTGGTAGTGGGGATTTTTATAAAAATATTGAAAAAATAAAAGAAAAAAGAATGTAACAAAAGAAAAAAAGAGAAAACAAGACCTAATTTCACAAAACGCCATCAAATACATATTTTTTTGAGTTGCAATGCCGCCAAAAAAGTGCTATTATTATGGAGTGCTGTGAGGAGCCTATGGTTTGTCGGGGTTTGGCGCAGTTTGGTAGCGCACTTGGTTTGGGACCAAGGGGCCGGGGGTTCAAATCCCTTAACCCCGACCAATTTAAGTGTATATGTGCTGGCGTAGCTCAGTTGGTAGAGCAGCTGATTTGTAATCAGCAGGTCGCGGGTTCGAGTCCCATCGCCAGCTCCATTTTTTTTAATATTGAGGAAGAGTTCCCGAGTGGCCAAAGGGGGCAGACTGTAAATCTGTTGCTTGTAGCTTCGGTGGTTCGAATCCACCCTCTTCCACCATAAAAACAGATACGACTTTTGTCGTATCTGTTTTTATTTTGTCAGGTGGATTGTGATGAGAGCGGTAGTGAATGAGTGCCGGTGGCACTCAAAGCCGCGACTGGCTTTTCCGCAGAAAAGCGAATCCGCCCAATAAGTTGTAAAATCGTCTGCTTTGTTTAGTGGCTTTTAAGTGCAAGATGTAAAAATTTGATACTCTTGATGTAAAAAATAAATCTTTTTTTGACGCATAAAAAGCATTATAATATAAGTAACAATAAACAAAAGGAGTGTTTTTATGAGTCGTTTTGATGAAGCAAAAGCAATTTATAAAAATCTTGGTGTAGATGCAGAAAAAGCATTAGAGATTTTGAAAAATGTTCCCGTTTCTATGCATTGCTGGCAGGGTGATGATGTTATGGGATTTGATAACGATGGCGAATTGTCAGGTGGCATCCAGACCACAGGTAATTACCCCGGCAGAGCAAGAAACCCCGAAGAGCTTATGGCAGACTTTGATAAAGCTATGAGCCTTGTTCCTGGTAAGAAAAAGCTCAATCTTCACGCGTGTTACGCAATTTTTGAGGGAGAAAAGGCAGACCGTGATGCGTTACGCCCTGAACATTTTGCCGCTTGGGTGAAGTTTGCAAAAGAAAGAAATATGGGTATTGATTTTAACCCTACATTCTTTTCTCATGATATGGTAAAGGATAATTTAACTCTTTCTTCTCCTGATGAAGAAGTGAGAAAGTTCTGGGTTGAACACGGAAAGCGTTGTATTGAAATTTCTGAATATATTGCAAACGAAACAGGTATTCCCTGTGTTATGAACATCTGGATTCCTGATGGATACAAAGATGTTCCAGCTGACAGACTCGGTCCCAGAGAAAGATTTAAAAAGTCATTGGACGAAATATTGTCAGTTGATTACGATAAGTCAAAGGTTTATGTATGCCTTGAATCAAAGGTATTTGGTATAGGTATGGAATCCTACACAGTAGGTTCTGCTGAATTCTGCTTAAACTATGTAAATGCTAAAGGTATCACACCGTTAATGGACAACGGTCACTACCATCCCACAGAAGTAGTTTCAGATAAAATCTCTGCAATGCTTCCTTTCCACGAAAAAATCGCCCTTCATGTAACACGCGGTGTTCGTTGGGACAGTGATCATGTAGTAATTTTTGATGATGAGACAAAAGAAATTGCAAAAGAAATCGTAAGAAATGATGCGCTGGATAGAGTATTCATCGCAACAGATTACTTTGACGCATCAATCAACCGTATCTCTGCATGGGTTACAGGTATGAGAAGCGTACAAAAGGCATTGCTTTTTGCATTGCTTCAGCCTGATGAATTGATGAAGAAGATGCAGGACGAAAATAGAATGACAGAACTTATGGTATGTCAGGAAGAAATGAAAACTGCACCCTTCGGCGATATCTGGGAAGAGTACTTAAAGCGTGAAGGTGTAGAAAGTGATTATATCTCGATTGTAAAAGAATACGAAGAGAAAATTCTTTCAAAAAGATAAATAAAAAAACAACACAGCATCCGCTGTGTTGTTTTTTTATGTTTAACGAATTTCCTGTTCCAGATTTTTAAAAGTATCAGCAGAAAAGAATTCTTCCAGTGTGATTTCCAGACCGTCGCAGATTTTTTTGATAGTGGCGATGGTTGTACTGTTGTTTCTGCCGTTGATTATGTTATTTAAAGTAGATTGTGTAATACCTGAAATAGTTGCAAGTTTGTTGATTGTGATGTTGTTCTCAACGCATAATTCCAGAATTCTTTCTTTTACTGCTTCGCCCACATTCACAATACTCACCTCAAAAAAACAATATACAAATAGTTTATCTCTTTTGAGTTGAAAAAATTACCTCAAAAGAGTTGACAAGAGGTTGGTAAGCGTGGTATAATGCGTCCTTAGAAGAAAATGTAAAATCAGGCAAAGACGAGGCGAATATCCATTGAGCGCATACCCATTTATTGTTGTATTATTGATTTTGGTTATTGTTTGTGAACAAACAAGATTAAAAAGACAAAGGAAAATATTAAAGGAACTTTCAAACATTGAGCAAATTGCTTTTACGGATGCATTGACAGAAATTGAGAACAGAGCAGCGTATGTTCGTCGGTTAGAAAAAATCGAGAATATAAAAAATACCACATCAGAATATGCCATAGTGCTTTTTGATATTGACCATTTTAAACACATAAATGACAATCTCGGGCATCTGACAGGCGATTCGGTTTTGAAGAAATGTGCCAAACTGCTTGTGGAGGTTTTTGATTTTCCGGGATGTAACGTCTATCGCATAGGCGGCGACGAGTTTGCGGTTATCATCGAAGGAATGTCAGAACAGTTTTTAATAGATCGTCTTCTTAAAATAAGTGAAAAAGAAAAAGGCGGACTGGGATTCAGATTGTCGAAAGGATATGCTTTTTCGAATAATAAGAGGGATTTTGCTGCGGCGTTTAAATATGCAGATGAGATGCTCTATGCAGATAAAGAATCGAAAAAAGGAGAAAATCCTGACTATATAGGATAAAAACGGTAAATTCGTTCAGATAAGATGTGCAACTGTAATTTTTAAAAAATTACAGTTGCTTTTTTTAATTTTTAGTGCTACAATCAAGTAATATATTATGAAAAGGGGGATAAAAATGGAAAGCATTTCAATGGAACTTATTTATATTTTAAGGATAGTGATTGCAGGTATTTGTGGTACTGTTGTGGGATTGGAACGCAAAAACCGTTCAAAAGAAGCAGGCATAAGAACTCATTTTGTAGTTGCCTGCGGTGCGGCAATTATTATGGTTATTTCAAAATATGCTTTCTTTGATGTAATAGGCGAAGAATTTGCAAGCGAAGTGAGGCTCGACCCATCCCGTGTGGCGTCTACTATTGCCAGCGGTATTGGTTTTTTGGGTGCGGGTATGATTTTTGTACATAAAGGCTCAATCACAGGTCTGACAACCGCAGCAGGTATCTGGGCAACCTCAGGTATTGGTATGGCTATCGGTGCTGGTATGTATGTTCTGGGTATTGGTGCTACGATTGTTATACTTTGTGCACAACTTCTTTTACACCTTGATTTTCACAGAAATCGTAACGCAAGAATGAAAGTCTGGAAGATAAAAAATGTTACAGAAAACGGATTCCAGATGTCTCTGGCAAAAGAACTCAAAAAGCATAACATAGAAATACTCACATCGGCAGTAGAAGTAAATGATGATGACAGTAAGAACTACACATTTACAATAGTGTTGCCAAAGACGATATCAGAAGAAGAAGTAATAGAACTTATTAAATATAAGAGCAGTATAGCGCCTGCGGTCTGAGACGAGCGAATTTGGCGCAGAACATCAAAAACAATGTTTTTAATATAAAGAAGGAACACCTTTTAGGTGTTCCTTTTATTGTATAACGAATACCACGCGATAGTCGCGTGGTTCAAAAAAGGTTAACCGATAAACAGATGGAAAAGTAAAGTATA
>JAZOSI010000126.1:0-4347 GCA_045657065.1 Congzhengia sp.
GCCAAACAGGCCGTTACAGAACCCTGAAATAACGCCAAGTATGGAACAAATCAAAAAATGTTTTTTTGTTTTCTTTTCCATTTCGACCCTCCTTTTGTGTTTATATTCTTACCTTTTTTGTAAAAAATAATGTAGATATACATTGATTTTTTTTGTAATTTGATGTATATTATTAGTATGGTTTTTTGTAATCCAAAAACGATTTGAAAGAGGAAAAAATGAGCGATAAAATAGTAATAAGAGGAGCAAAAGAACATAACTTAAAGAATGTATCCCTTGAAATACCAAGAGATAAATTTGTGGTATTTACAGGCATTTCAGGCTCAGGAAAGTCATCCTTGGCGTTTGACACTTTATACGCTGAAGGTCAGAGACGCTATGTTGAGTCTTTATCTTCTTATGCCCGTATGTTTTTAGGGCAGATGGAAAAGCCTGATGTAGAGTATATTGAAGGACTTTCTCCCGCTATAAGCATTGACCAGAAAACTACCGCCAAAAATCCTCGTTCAACAGTCGGTACGGTAACTGAAGTATATGACTATTTAAGACTTTTATACGCACGCATTGGCATACCTCATTGTCCCAAATGCGGAAAAGAAATAAAACGTCAGACAGTAGACCAGATAGTAGACAAGATAAAAGAACTGCCTGAAAAGACAAAGCTTCAAGTGTTAGCACCAATCGTAAGAAGAAAAAAAGGCGAACACGCAAAACTTTTTGAAAATGCACGAAAGAACGGCTATGCCCGTGTAAGAGTAGACGGATATATCTATGATTTGTCAGAAGAAATAAAACTCGAAAAAAATATAAAACACACCATAGAAATTGTAATTGACAGACTGGTTATGAAAGATGGTATCGATAAGCGTTTGACCGATTCTATCGAAACAGCGTCAACTCTTGCCGATGGTGTTGTAGTGATTGATGTTATAGATGGGGAAGAAATGACTTTCTCCCAGAATTATGCCTGCGAAGATTGCGGTATAAGCATGGAAGAGCTCTCGCCCCGTATGTTCTCATTTAACAATCCTTTGGGCGCGTGTCCCACCTGCCTTGGTATAGGCAGTATGATGAAAGTGTCGCCTGACCTTGTGTTAAGGCCTGAAAAAACCTTTGAAGAAGGCGGTATACACGCGACAGGTTGGTATTCAAAACCCGGTATGACAGAAAGTATCGCGCGTATGTACTATAAGGCGTTAGGGAAAAAATACGGATTCACAGAACAAACAAGAATCAAGGATTTAAGTGATGAGGCACTGGATGTACTTCTTTACGGTTCAAAAGGAGAAAAAATAGAACTTCACATGAATCGTTCCTATGGTACATCACACTATTTTGCTGCTTTTGAGGGTATTATTCCCAACCTTGAGCGCAGATACATGGAAACAAACAGCCAGATGATGAAGCAGGAAATAGAAAAGCTTATGGACTTTAAACTTTGTCCCGATTGTGGTGGTATGAGACTCCGTCCTGAAGTGCTTGCTGTAACTGTCGGCGGAAAAAATATCGACGAAGTTACAAAAATGCCTGTGGGTAAATCAAGAGAATTTTTTGCCAATCTGGAACTTACCGAAAGAGAAAAACTGATAGGTGCACAGATTTTAAAAGAAATCAACGAGCGTCTCGGATTTTTGTGTAATGTAGGCCTTGAATACCTTACTCTTGCTCGTTCTGCTGCTACACTTTCAGGTGGAGAAGCACAGAGAATAAGACTTGCGACACAGATTGGTTCAGGTCTTATGGGTGTGTTGTATATCCTTGATGAGCCATCTATCGGACTTCATCAGCGAGATAATCAGAAACTCCTTGCGGCTTTGCGTCGCTTGTGCGATCTTGGAAACACTTTAATTGTTGTTGAACACGATGAAGATACAATGTTTGAGGCTGACCATATAGTAGATATAGGTCCCGGTGCAGGTGTGCATGGTGGCGAGATTATCGTAAGCGGTACAGTTGATGATATAATTAAATGCAAAGAGTCAGTAACAGGTCAGTATTTAAGCGGAGAAAAGAAAATTCCTGTTCCTGAAAAGAGAAGAGAAGGAAATGGAAATAAAATTGAATTTTTGGGATGTTCTGAAAATAATTTAAAGGATGTTGATGTATCTGTACCACTTGGTACATTTACTGCGGTAACCGGTGTTTCAGGTTCGGGAAAATCATCTTTAGTAAATGAAATAATAAACAAATACCTTTCAAGAGAATTGAATCATGCTCATACAGTTCCGGGGAAATTCCGCGAAATGAAAGGTATAGAAAACCTTGATAAAGTAATAGATATAGACCAGTCACCAATAGGAAGAACACCCCGATCAAATCCTGCAACATATACAGGCGTGTTCAGTGATATAAGAGAACTTTTTGCATCTACAAACGAAGCTAAAATGCGCGGTTATAATGCAGGACGCTTTAGCTTTAATGTCCGTGGCGGTAGATGTGAAGCCTGCTCGGGCGACGGTATTATAAAGATTGAAATGCACTTTTTGCCTGATGTTTTCGTGCCTTGCGAAGTTTGTAAAGGAAAAAGATATAACAGAGAAACTCTGGAAGTAAAATATAAAGGCAAGAACATTTACGAAGTGCTTGATATGACGGTGGAAGAAGCTCTTGAATTCTTTTCAAACCACCCGAAAATCAAAAGAAAATTAGAGACCTTAAACGATGTAGGATTGTCATATATAAAACTCGGCCAACCCTCTACACAGCTGTCTGGCGGTGAGGCCCAGCGTGTAAAGCTTTCTACGGAATTATCAAAGAGAAGTACAGGCAAAACCCTTTACATTTTGGATGAGCCTACAACAGGACTTCATACTGCAGATGTACACAAACTTTTAGAAGTTCTCCAAAGACTTGTAGAAACAGGAAATACCGTACTTGTAATAGAACATAATCTTGATGTTGTCAAAACTGCCGATTACATCATTGATTTAGGTCCAGAAGGCGGAGATAAAGGCGGAGAAATTATATCCTGTGGAACACCTGAGGAAATTGTGAAAGACAAAAAATCCCACACAGGAAAATTCCTAAAAATTCATATTGATAAACAAAAATAAGACATCAGATGGTGGTGTAGTAATGAACGAATTTGTAAGTTGTATAGTTGCGGCAGGCGGTTCAGGAAACCGTATGGGAGCAGATAAAAATAAACTCCTTTTAGAAATTGACGATATTCCTGTATTGTGCCATACTTTAATGGCACTGCAGAATAGTGAAGTGGTTTCTGAAATAATCATATCTGCCCGCGAAGAAGATATTATGGAAATTGCACATTTGGCAGGAGAATTTTCGATTGCCAAGCTAAAAACAATCGTAAAAGGTGGAAGTACTCGGACAGAATCTGTTTTATCTGCGGTAAAAGAAATTGCTGACGAATGTGACTTAGTAATGGTACACGATGGTGCAAGACCTTTTGTAACAGATAAAATAATTTCGGACACAGTAAATGCGGCAAAAGAATATAGCGCTGCTGCCTGTGGAGTTAAGCCTAAATGCACACTTAAATCAATTGATGCCGGCTTTGTTACTGAAACTGTTGACAGAGAAAAAACCGTGGAAATCCAGACACCGCAAGTGTTTTTAAAAGATTTGTTTTTAAAGATGTATTCAGAAAGTGTAGTTACAGATGCCACAGACGACTGTGTTTTGGCAGAGAAGTGTGGTGCAAAAATCTTTGTAACCGAAGGCTCATACAAAAACATAAAAATTACTACACCTGAAGATATGGAAATTGCAGAAATTTTCATAAGGAGGTCATAATATGGATATAAGAATAGGACACGGCTTTGATGTTCATGCTTTTGCAGAAAACCGTAAACTCATAATATGTGGCGTAGAAATCGAAAACGATAAAGGACTTTTAGGGCACTCAGATGCAGATGTTGCCACACACGCCGTTATGGATGCACTTTTGGGTGCAGCAGGACTTGGCGATATAGGAAAACTATTTCCTGATACTGATGAAAAATACAAAGGCGCAGATAGCTTAAAACTTATGGAAGAAGTTATCAGCAGAATAGAAAAAGAAGGCTATTCTGTGGGAAATATTGACGTAACTATCATAGCACAAAAACCTAAAATGGCGCCTTTTATAGAAAAAATGCGAGAAAACCTTGCACGTGTCACAAAAGTAGACAAAACAAGAATAAATGTAAAAGCTACAACTACCGAAAAACTTGGTTTTACGGGCAGAGGAGAGGGAATAGCAACAGAAGCGGTAGCATTGATTAAAAAATAAAAAGAACGGTAATTTTGATATGCACCCCAAAAGTTAGACACTTTTGGAGGTGCATATTTTTATGAGTAAAACAGGAAAGAAATATCAAAAGTATAGCGCAGAATTCAAATTAT
>JAZOSI010000127.1:0-8127 GCA_045657065.1 Congzhengia sp.
TAAAACAAAACTAAAGGAGAACTTAATATGAAAACAAAACGCTTAACTCAAGCCGCCATAATTGCGGCGTGTTACATCGTACTGACTTTTATTGCAAATTCCTTAGGACTTGCAAACGGTGCGATTCAGGTGCGATTTTCGGAAAGCTTATGTGTGCTTCCTGCCTTTACCCCTGCGGCAATACCCGGATTATTTCTCGGGTGTCTCATCTCAAATATTATGTCAGGGTGTGTTATCACCGATATTATATTTGGAAGTCTGGCGACGTTAATAGGTGCGATATTTACACATCTATTAAGAAAATATAGATATCTTGCATCTGTTCCGCCGATTATCGCAAACACACTGATTATTCCGTTTGTTTTGAAGTTTGCTTATGGACTTCCTGCGGGAATTTCGTATTTCTTTATAACAGTTGGAATCGGCGAAATCATTTCCTGTGGTGTTTTGGGAACATTGTTGCTGATATACCTTAAAAAGTTTGAAAATATAATAAAGTGGTAAATTAAAAAGCTGAGGTCATAGACCTCAGCTTTTTTGATTAGTAGTTAATCTTTTCTCTCTTCTGATAATGTGTGTGTAAAAGTTCATGTGCTTTATGACCGCAAGGTTCACCCATATATTCATCATAGAGAGCCTTTACATAGGGGTTCTCATGTGATTTTCTTAAAGGCAAGCTTTCGTCTTCGTCATAGAGCGCTTTTGCACGAGCAGCTTTTAAGTCTACACTTTCAATCACTTTTGAAGATACGATAGGCTGACCGCCACCTGTTACGCAACCGCCGGGGCAACCCATGATTTCGATGAAGTGGTATGATTTTTCGCCGCTTCTTACAGCATTAAGAAGTTTTCTTGCATTTCCAAGACCGTGTGCTACTGCAACATTCACATCAAGGTCGCCAACTTTAATTGTAGCTTCTTTGATGCCTTCTGTACCACGAACGGCATTGAATTCAACCTTTTCTAAAGATTCTCCTGTCAATACTTCGTATACTGTACGGAGTGCTGCTTCCATAACACCGCCTGTTGCACCGAAGATAACGCCAGCGCCTGTAGCTTCGTCACCGAAGGGTGAATCGAATACAGAGTCTTTTAATGCTGTAAATTCAAGTCCTGCTTCTTTAATCATTTTTGCAAGTTCTCTTGTTGTAAGAACTGCATCTACATCCTGAAGGCCATTATTTGAAAGTTCATCTCTGCCTGCTTCAAACTTTTTAGCTGTACATGGCATTACAGATACTACGAAAATATCTTTAGGATCAATACCTGTCTTTTCAGCATAATAAGATTTGATAATAGCACCAAACATTTCGTGAGGTGATTTAGCAGATGATAAGTTATCTAAAAAGTCGGGGAAATTGTGTTCACAGAACTTAACCCAACCAGGGCTGCAAGATGTGATAAGAGGAAGTTTTCCGCCGTTGTTAACACGGTTGATGAATTCTGTACCCTCTTCCATAATTGTAACATCTGCTGCAAAGTCTGTATCAAACACTTTGTCAAAGCCGAGCATCTTTAAAGCTGTTACCATTTTGCCTGTAACTCTGGAACCGATTTCCATACCGAATTCTTCGCCCAAAGCTGCACGAACAGCGGGAGCTGTCTGTACAACAACATGCTTTGATTCGTCTGAGATTGCGTTCCAAACTGCCTGTGTACTGTCTTTTTCATATAAAGCACCAACAGGGCAAGCCGCGATACACTGACCACAGTTTACGCAATCTGTTGCAGATAAAGGAAGGTCAAATGTTGAACCGATTTTTGTAGTGAAACCTCTACCCTGTGCATCTATCGCGCCAACTGTCTGTACTTTTTTACAAACTGCGATACAACGACGGCAAAGTACACATTTGTTGTTATCACGAACGATAGAGGGTGATAAGTCGTCTATTTCGTGTTCTGTGATTTCTCCTTCAAATTCGATACCTGTAACGCCTAATTCATCACAGAGTGCCTGGAGTTCACAATTCTGATTTCTTGTACATGTAAGACATTTTTTGTCGTGGTTTGAAAGAGTAAGTTCTAAAACTGTCTTTCTTGCTTTTCTTACTTTTTCGGTATTTGTGAATACTTCCATACCTTCGTTTACGGGATATACGCAAGCTGTAACTAAACCTTTTGCGCCTTTTACTTCAACAAGACACATTCTGCATGCGCCGATACCGTTGATATCCTTTAAGAAACAAAGTGTAGGAATTTTTATGCCAGCATCTTTTGCAGCCTGCAAGATTGTGTAATTAGCAGGAACCTGCATATCAACGCCATTGATTTTAATATTTACCATATCCATCTCGATTGTTCCCTCCTTATTCCTTAATTATTGCATTAAACTTACATGAGCTTTCGCAAACGCCACATTTAATACATTTTGTAGTATCGATTGTAAACGGATTCTTGATTTCGCCAGAAATTGCGCTAACAGGACATTTTCTTGCACACAAGCTACATCCTTTACATTTTTCGGGATCAATCTTATATGAAAGCAACGCTTTACATACACCTGCGGGACACTTCTTGTCTTTTACGTGAGCGATGTATTCGTCACGGAAGTAATGAAGTGTACTGAGGACCGGGTTAGGAGCTGTCTGACCAAGTCCGCAAAGAGCTGTTGATTTGATGCCTTCAGCAAGTTCTTCAAGCTTATCGATATCTTCCATTGTACCCTGTCCATTTGTGATACGGTCTAAGATTTCTAACATTCTCTTTGTACCTACACGGCAAGGTGTACATTTACCGCATGATTCGTCAACAGTGAATTCTAAGAAAAACTTTGCAATGTCAACCATACATGTATCTTCGTCCATTACGATAAGACCACCTGAACCCATCATAGAACCGATAGCTATAAGTGAATCGTAATCAATAGGTGTATCAATTAAAGATGCAGGAATACATCCGCCTGAAGGACCACCGGTCTGTGCAGCCTTGAACTTCTTACCATTGGGGATGCCGCCACCGATTTCTTCTACAACTTCACGGAGTGTTGTACCCATAGGAATTTCAACAAGACCTGTATTTTTAATCTTTCCGCCGAGAGCAAATACTTTTGTACCTTTGCTCTTTTCTGTACCAATCTGTGTGAACCAGTCAGCACCGTTTAAGATAATCTGTGTAATGTTTGCGTATGTTTCAACGTTATTTAAAAGTGTAGGTTTCTGCCAGAGACCTTTGTTTGCCGGGAAAGGAGGTCTGGGTCTGGGCTCACCTCTCATGCCTTCGATAGATGTCAACAGCGCTGTTTCTTCACCGCAAACGAATGCGCCTGCACCAAGACGGATGTCAAGGTCGAAACAGAAATCTGTACCGAAGATGTTTTTACCTAAAAGCCCATATTCTTTTGCCTGTTTGATAGCAATTCTTAATCTTTCAACTGCGATAGGATATTCAGCACGGATGTAGATGTAACCCTGATCAGCACCAACAGCATAAGCTGCGATAGCCATAGCTTCGATTACTGCGTGGGGATCACCTTCCAATACTGAACGGTCCATAAATGCACCGGGGTCACCTTCGTCGGCGTTACAAGCAACGTACTTGCCGTTTGAACCGTCAGCCTTTGCTGTAAACATCCATTTGAGACCTGTGGGGAAACCTGCACCACCACGGCCACGAAGACCTGATTTTTTGATTTCTTCGATTACTTCATCAGGTGTCATTTCTGTTAAAACTTTACCTAACGCTTTGTAACCGTCTGTACCGATGTATTCTTCGATGTTTTCGGGATCAATAACACCGCAGTTTCTCAATGCGATACGCATCTGTTTTTTGTAGAAGCCAACCTCATTCAAAGATTTAACTTCTTCGTTTTCCACTGTTTCTTCGTAAAGCAATCTCTTTACGATTCTTCCTTTTAAAAGGTGTTCTTTAACGATTTCTTCTACGTCTTCCACTTTAACCATGCTGTAGAAGGCACCTTCAGGGTAAACTACAACAACCGGACCTAAAGCACAAAGACCAAAACAACCTGTCTTTATAACCTTTACTTCTTTTTCAAGGCCGTTTTCTTTTAAATGTTTTTCAAATTCGTCAATAAGTTTCACGCTGCCTGATGAGGTACAACCGGTACCACCGCAGACTAAAACGTGTGCTCTTGCAAAATCCATTTACCGTTCCTCCTGATTATTTGTCAGCTACACCGATAGTAAATTCTGAAACAATGTTTCCGTTTACTATGTGGTCTGCGATAACTTTTCTTGCTTTTTCTTCGTCCATTTTTACGTATGTTACACGTTCTTTGCCGGGTTCATAAACTTCTACGATAGGCTCAAGTCTGCACATACCGATGCAGCCTGTCTGTGCAACAGATACATTTGATAAGTTTCTTTTGCCTACTTCTTCAACCAAAGCGGCTAAAACCGGTCTTGCGCCTGCAGCGATACCGCATGTTGCCATACCAACTACGATACGGATTCCGTCTTCTGCATCACGGCGAACTTCAACCTGATTTTTGATTTTATTTTTTATTGCTTCGAGTTCTGCCAAGCTTTTCATAACAATACCTCTTTTCTAAATTTTAAGAGTTTATTTCCTGCAAGCCTTCTTCAATGTAATCGCGAATCCACAAAAGGATTTCGGGATTGATAAGGCTCACATCACCCAGAATTTCTTTTACCTGGGCAGTGTCAAATAAAAATTCTTTTTGATTTTTAATATGCCTGTATATAAAGTCAATATTTTCATTGCTTGAAACAAGTGTTTGCATTGTAGATGCCATATCTCCCATCGGTTGACGGTCAATATGGTCGTATGTAAATGTGGCAACCACTTCTGTTCCCACATTTTTTTCAGAAGATATTGTGAGATTTCCCCCTGTGGCTTCTGCCGCTGCCTGGAACAGAGATATTCCCATGCCTACCTTTCTGGTGGTTCGGGTGGTTTTAAAAGGGTCCGTAACGGTCTTTAAAAACTCTTCATCCATTCCGCAACCGTCATCACGAATGGTAACAGAAAGAGTATTTTTTTCGATCTGTTCGTCAATGATAATTTCGATTGTTTCAGCTTTTGCCTTAACGGAGTTATTTACAATATCTAAAACATGCAATGATAATTCAAGCATACATACCTCGCATATTAGTTGTATTTTGCTAAAATATCGTCAACATCGTCTTCTGTGAGTCTTCCGTAAACATCTTCATTAACTGTAAGAACAGGAGCAAGACCGCACGCACCGATACAACGAGTTGCTTCGATGGAATATTTGCCGTCGGGTGTACATTCGCCAACGTCGATTCCGAGTTTTTCTTTGATTTTGTCAATGATAAGTCCTGATCCTTTTACGTAGCAAGCTGTACCAAGACAAACTGCAATGTGGTAGCGGCCCTTGGGCTCTGTTGTAAACTGTGTGTAGAAAGTTACAACGCCGTAGATTTCTGCCATAGGAACATCAAGACCGTCAGAGATCATTTTCTGAACTTCAATGGGAAGATATCCGTAGATATTCTGTGCCTCGTGAAGAACAGGAATCAATGCGCCTGCCTGACCTTTGTGTTCCGCAATCACTTTCATCAGCTTTTCTTCCTGCTCTTTTGTGCCGGAAAAAGCTATTTTTGTTTTTTCGCTCAAAGTGATTAACCTCCTTTTGAAATATATAAAAAAATTAAATTTAACTCATCTATGTTATTTTAACATAACATCTCCTAAAAGTCTATAAGATTTTATTGAAATTGTTAAAAAAATATCGAATTTTTTCTAAAAATTTATCAAAAATTGTTAAAACCATATTAATTTTGGTTTTTTTCTATTTACACAGAACTTAAATTAAAGTATAATTATTATATAAAATACAAGGAGTGTATTGTTTTGTTTAGAAGTTTATTTGTCACAGGATTTAATATACAAAGTATACTGATGGTTTTGTTAAGACTTGTAGCTGTTTTGTTCGCTATCAGTTTTCACGAACTTTCACATGGTTTTGCAGCATACAAGCTCGGTGACAACACCGCAAAATATGACGGCAGATTATCTCTTAATCCATTAAAACATTTAGACCCGTTTGGCGCATTATGTATGTTTTTCTTCGGGTTTGGTTGGGCAAGACCTGTAAGGGTAAACCCCTACTACTTTAAAAATATTAAAAGAGACACCGCATTAGTATCACTGGCAGGACCGCTTTCTAACTTTTTACTGGCATATATCGGCATGTTCGGGCTTTTGTATCTTTGTCCTTTGATACCCAATGATTACCTTTACTATTTCTTTATGGTGTTTGTTATGTGTAACATCGGTCTCGGGGTGTTTAATCTTATCCCAATTCCCCCGCTTGACGGTTCAAAGATTTTTCTTTCTTTGTTACCCAAAAACATCTACTACGAAATAATGAGATATGAGCGTTATGGCTTTATTGTTTTGATTGTAGCTTTATATCTCGGTGTTATCGACCCTGTTTTGAATTTCTTTACTGATATAATTTTCAGGGTGTTATTATTCCTTGCAGGAGGAGGCTTTTAATGCAACAGTTAGAAATTGTAGAAGAAAATCGTCACGCCGTCAAGCTTGATGTTTTTGAGGGACCGCTTGAGCTTCTTCTGCACCTTTTAAAGAAAAATAAAGTGAGCATATATGATATTCCTATTGTGAGCATTACAGAACAGTATTTTGAATATATGAACACTTTGAAGGAATTTGATATAGAATACTCAAGTGAGTTTGTAGTTATTGCAGCAGAGCTTTTGTATATAAAATCAAAAATGCTCCTGCCTAAGCGTGAAGAAGAAAATGCCGAAGACCCAAGAGCAGATCTTGCCCGTCGTCTTGCAGATTATCAGCGCATGAAGGCTGTTTCTGAAATTTTAAAAGAAAAAGAATTTTCAGATTATTATAACTTTTACAAAGAACCCGATGTTCTCCCTAAACGCGAAGTAGACTACTCTGACCAGAGTTATGAGGTCGATGTTCTTTTTCAGGCGTTTTTGTCTGTACTCGATAAAGCGGAGCAAAAAGCTCCCCCACCGAAAAGTGCTTTTGGCGGCGTAGTGGGACGAGCTATGGTGTCTGTAAAATCAAGAGCAGATTACATAAGAAACAAGTTAAACGCCAAGAAAAAAGTAACCTTTACATCGCTTTTTGACGGCGATGAATCAAGGCAATCCATCATTGCAACATTCTTGGCTCTTTTAGAAATGATAAAGTTAGAACTTATAAAGACAAAAATTTCTGGCAATGATATATATTTAGAAAAGCTTAAGGACGGTGAAATTATAGATGAATATTGATGCCGTAATCGAAAGTTTACTGTTTGTGTCAGGTGATGGAATTGAGGTTTCTCATCTGGCAGAAATATTGGAAATTTCCGAAGCTGATGTTAAAAAACATGTAGAAGAGCTTAAAACTTTCTATAAAGAAAGTAAGCGCGGTCTTGAAATATGCGAATACGACGGATACATACAGTTAAAAACTCCTGAAGAGAATTTTATATATGTAACCAAGCTTGCAGAGTCAAAGCGCAAGCAACCCCTCTCCCCTGCAGCTTTAGAGGCACTTTCAATCGTTGCATATCATCAGCCTGTAACAAGAAGCAGTGTGGAATTTATAAGAGGCGTAAATTCTGATGGTCCTATGTCAAGATTAGTTGAACGTGGGTTAATCGAAGAATGCGGAAGACTTGATGCTCCGGGACGCCCCATTCTATACGGAACTACAAAAGAATTTTTAAGAAGTTTCGGTCTTAATTCCTTATCGGATCTTCCTGATATTGAAGACCTTGCAAAGCAGTTCCCTTATGAAGAGACAGAAGCAGATAATGCTGAACAGTTAGAAGTGACGGAAGAGGTTACAGAAGAAATTACAGAAGAGTAAGCAGGTGATTTTGTTGGCAGCGTTTTTGATTGTTGTATTTATTTTAATACTGTTATCAGGCGCTTTTTTGATTACGCCCCTGCAGTTTGGTATTGGTGTTGTGAAAACTGCCGACAAAGATAAAAAAACTCTGTATTTCAGGCTTTTTGGCATACCGATTAAGATTCCGATTAAGCCTTTCAAAAAAGGTGAACACGACAAGCAGAAAAAAGAATCTACTCTTTCATTTGAAAATTTCAGTGAAAATGTTTCAGATTTTAAAGAACTTTATAAAACTTCAAAAGACGAACTCAAAGAAATGCTTTCTTATGCAAGGCATCATTTGTCAGTCGA
>JAZOSI010000128.1:0-4212 GCA_045657065.1 Congzhengia sp.
CTTATGTCAGTCGCGGAGCAAAAGATTTTGAATTTATAAACAAACTTAAAGGTACGAAAATAATTACAAAAGGAAACCACGATTATTGGTGGGAAACCCTTTCTAAATTAAATAAATTTTTAGCTGAAAACAATTTTGATACAATTCACTTTCTTCACAATACAAACATTGTTTTTGGCAACACTGTAATCTGTGGAACAAAAGGTTACCCCGAAACAGAGGGAATCCCCACGGACGAAGAGGGAAAAAAGCTTTATAATCGTGAAATAACACGACTCAAAAACGCAATAGCAGAAGCAAAGAAGACAGAAGCTAAAAGAATAATAGTTATGCTTCATTACCCTCCGGGTACAGATAGCGAATTTTCCCGTATCCTAAAAGAAGAAAAAGTTGATTTCTGTGTTTATGGACATCTTCACGGCGGTACATTCGGCGCTGTGACAAAAGGAAATATAGGCGGTGTAGAGTACAGACTCACATCTGCAGATTACCTGAATTTTAAACCAATAGAAATAACTGAAATTTAAAAAGCGACGAGATTTACTCGTCGCTTTTTTGTGTGAATTTTATTACATTTTCCAAGTGCTTCATACCTGCTGTACGCCCTGCCTGATAAGTTCTTTCCAAAACATCAGCATCGTGCTCAATGTGACCGGCTTCTAGAGGAAATTCAGGACGGATTACATAGGCGTAACCTTTTTTTTCTTGTTCTTTTATATATTCGGTGGTTTCATTGTACATAGTGTGCCTGTTAGCCATAGCTTTTATCAGATTAGGGTATTTTCTGTATATAAAAGAAATCAAAGGAATCATCTTGTTCTTTGTTTTTATATAACCGTAAGGTTGCGTGAGAATGACTACATTTTTTTCATAACCCTGATTTTCAAAAAACTTTATCGGTATAGAATCAGCAACACCCCCATCGAGATATTCTTCATTACCTATCTTTACAATCCTTGACACCATAGGCATAGAAGCAGAAGCGTGCATATAAGTAAGTGAATCGGGATCGTCAACATTATAAAGCTTGTATTCGGGCTTTCCGGTGTTTATGTTGGTGCACACTACATAAAACGGAGTAGTGGAGAGTCTTGCGGTGTCATTGTCAAATGGGTCAAGCTCGTTGGGAATCATATTGTAGCAAAAATCCTCGCCGTACAGGTCCCCTGTGGTGATGAGTGATTTGAAACTACAATAGCGTTTGTCACGGCAGTATTTTTTATTGTAACGGATGGTGCGACCTATCTGCCTTGATAAATAATTGCAACCGAATGTTGCTCCTGCAGAAACTCCTACAATTCCGTCGAATGAAATATCGTTTTCCATAAAAACATCCAATACACCTGCGGTAAACATACCTCGCATGGCGCCGCCTTCTAAAACGAGACCGTATTTTTGATTTTCCATATTTACACCTCCCAATGAAAAAACAGTTGAAAAAAAGACTATTCAGAAGAATAGTCTTTTTTCTGGTGCCGCTGGCCGGAGTCGAACCGGCACGGTATCACTACCGGCGGATTTTGAGTCCGCTACGTCTGCCAATTCCATCACAGCGGCAAAAACCTGACTTAATTATTTTAGCACCTTTTAGTCTTTTTGTCAACTAAAAAATTTAAATAGACAAAATATGCGAAAAAACGCGTAAAAAGTGGCAAAAAAATGTAAAAAATTATAAAAAAGTCCTTGTTTTTTCCCGTGTTTTGTGGTATTATTATACCATACTTTAAAAGTTGAGGTGAAAATGATGAACAAAATGGAATTAGTTGCTGCTGTTGCTGCAAAAGCTAACCTTTCAAAGAAAGATGCTGAAGCTGCTGTAAGCGCTACAATCGATGCTGTTAAAGACGCTTTAAAAGCAGGCGATAAAGTTGCTTTAGTAGGTTTCGGTACATTCGAAGTTAGAGAACGCGCTGCAAGAATGGGTAAAAACCCCCAGACAGGCGCTGCTATCAAAATCGCAGCTTCAAAAGTTCCTGCATTCAAAGCAGGTAAAGCGTTAAAAGACGCTGTAAAATAATTCACAAGGCAAGTTAAGGCGAAAGAGTATATCTCTTTCGCCTTTTTACTTTTCTGGTTGAAATGAAATGATATTTATGTTAAAATATATCTATAGAAATAAATACTAAACTGTATTTATTTGCATAGTTTATTAAAGATATAGATATAGAGGTGATGTTATGAATATATGTGTTTATGGTGCAGCAAGTGATAAAATAGACGAAAAATACAAAATCGCCTCCGAAACTCTGGGCAAAAAAATCGCACAGCGCGGTCATAGACTTATTTTTGGAGCAGGTGACAATGGCGTTATGGGTGCGGTTGCTCGCGGAGTGCATGAAAAAGGTGGAGAAATAATCGGTGTTGCGCCTTCGTTTTTTAATGTTGACGGTGTTCTGTTTCCACATTGTACGAAACTCATCTCAACCGAAACAATGCGCGAAAGAAAGAAAATTTTAGAAGATGAAGCGGATGCTTTTATTATTGCTCCTGGTGGGGTAGGAACATTTGATGAATTTTTTGAAATTCTCACTTTAAAACAACTCCAACAGCACAACAAAGCCATAGCAATATATAATGTTGACAGATACTATGATGACTTGCTTGATATGATGCAGAATGCCGCAGACAAAGAATTTATTTCAGATATGACACTGGGACTTTACAGTGTATTTTCGGATGCTGACGAAGTGGTGGAATTTTTAGAAAACTATGTTCCTAAAGAAGAGGATGTTTATAGATTAAGAAACTTACTTGAGGAGAAAATGTAATGGAACTCAAAGGGAAAATTGAAATATTGAAAAATTTAGTTAAAATTGTAAAATAAAGCGGTCTTACACCGCTTTATTTTATGCAAAAAACATCTTGAAAAAAGTCGTTTTTTCGTAGTATAATTATAATGACAAAAAATGAAATGGGGATGACCATGAAAGTATTTAAACCAATGTTGTTTACCGATTTGAAAAAGTACTCTCTGTCGCAGTTTGGCAAAGATGTGGTGGCTGGTATAATTGTTGCAATTATAGCGCTGCCTTTATCTATTGCGTTAGCTATTGCATCAGGTGTAGGTCCTGAAGCAGGTATATATACCGCAATTATAGCAGGTTTTGTAACGGCTGCATTAGGTGGTTCGAGTGTTCAGATTTCAGGACCTACCGCGGCGTTTGCGACTATCGTTGCAGGAATTGTAGCCAAAAGCGGAGTAGAGGGATTGGCCCTTGCTACCGTTATGGCAGGTATATTCTTGGTGCTTATGGGTATATTCAAATTCGGAAATCTTATAAAATTTATACCCTTTACCATTACCACAGGCTTTACTGCAGGTATCGCAGTAACATTGGTATTCGGACAGTTAAAAGACTTTTTCGGGGTTACATACCAGAATGGCGAAGCACCTATAGAAACAATGGAAAAACTCCACGCATTTTTTGAAAACATTTCTACTGTGAATTTCGAAGCTTTTATTGTAGGTGCTGTGTGCCTTGTTATACTTTTTGTATGGCCGAAAATATTTGATAAAATCCCTGCGTCTTTAATTGCAGTTTTTGTCGGTATCATTATGGTAAAAGGATTCGGTATGAATGTAAATACAATCGGTGACTTATTTACAGTAACCAAAGATTTGCCGTCTTTTAGATTACCTGCTATCAGCATTGATTCTGTTGTATCAGTTATTCCCGATGCTTTCACAATAGCAATTTTAGCAGGTATAGAATCACTGCTTTCCTGTGTTGTGGCAGACGGTATGGTAAATAAAAAACACCGTTCAAACACAGAACTTATCGGCCAGGGACTTGGTAATATCTCATCGGCGCTCTTTGGAGGTATCCCTGCAACAGGCGCTATTGCAAGAACTGCAGCCAATGTTAAAAACGGCGGCAAGACCCCCGTTTCTGCAATGGTACATTCACTTGTACTTGTGCTCGTTTTAGTAGTTCTCATGCCTTACGCATCTTGGATTCCTATGCCTGCAATTGCAGCAATACTTATCAATGTAGCGTTTAATATGTGCCAGTACAAGCAGTTTATAAACATCGTAAAAACTTCACCCAAGAGTGATGTTTTTGTACTTGTAGTGACATTCTTGCTCACAGTAATCTTTGACCTTGTGGTTGCGATTGAATTTGGTATTGTTGCGGCTTGTGTACTTTTCATGAAGAGAATGAGTGATGAATCTACAGTCGAAGGCTGGAAATATACTGAAGATGAAAACGA
>JAZOSI010000129.1:0-3145 GCA_045657065.1 Congzhengia sp.
GTTGATGGGTTCATTGTTTGTCCGCCTTTGATAACCTTGTCAACACCCATGTCAAGGAAAATGCTCTCAAGACCGTCACCTGCGGCAACTGCAGCAAAACCAAATTCCTTTTCGGGTTCAGAAGGAGCGGCAGGAGCGGCACCTTCGTCGTGCTGATATTTCATATTATCAATTTTGATATTTATGAGTTCGCCGATTTTTAATGCTTCTTCAATAACAAAACCGGGGTTGTTTGTATGAATGTGAACTTTTACAACATCGTCATCATCAATAACAACCATGCAGTCGCCCTTTTTCTCGATTTTGCTACGGAAAAGTTCAACAGAAGAAGAAGCCTTGCCTTTATTAATCAGGAATTCTGTGCAATAAAGGAAAGTAATTTCTGCGTCGGAAACTTTCTTATCAACTGCAATGTTTACACTTGCCTGTGCATCGGTAAGTTCCACCATTTTGCCTGTTTCAAGATATTCTAATGCACCTTCTAAAATGTAAACAACACCCTGACCACCAGAGTCAACTACGCCTGCAGCTTTAAGCTGGGGAAGAAGTTCAGGTGTACGAGCAAGACTTTCCTGAGCGGCAACTGTTGCGATTCTTACAATTTCAACAATATCACCTGTTGTGTCAAGTGCTGTAACGGCAGCATCTGCACAGTCTCTTGATACAGAAAGAATAGTACCTTCCATAGGTTTCATAACTGCTTTGTATGCTGCAGCTACACCTTCTTTGAAACATTCTGCCACATCTTTGGCGTCAACTGTTGAAAGACCTGCAAGTCTTCTTGACATACCGCGGAAAAGCTGTGACAAAATAACACCAGAGTTACCGCGAGCACCACGCAGGGACGCTGATGCGATAGCAGACATGGTTTTGTCAACAGATGTATAGTTATTAGCTAAAATGTCCTTGGCAGCGGCAGAAATAGTCATAGACATATTTGAACCTGTATCGCCGTCAGGAACAGGGAATACATTTAAATCATTTAAAATAATTTTATTGTTACAAAGCTTGTTTGCGCCGGATAAAAAGGCGCGGCTTAACACTTCGTAATCAGCTGAATATAACAAGTTTTTGCACCTCCGGATTAACTGACTCTAACGCCTTCAACGTTAACATTTACACTGCCAACTTTAAAGCCGGTAGCGTTTTCCACAGCGTATTTTACATTTTCCATGATACTTTCACAAGTAACATTGATGTTTACGCCGTATTCAACTATTATGTGTAAGTCCAGACTGATTTTATCTTCAGCTGTTGTTACTTTTATACCTTTTGTGATGGAATCCCATTTTAACAAAGAAGCGATGCTGTCGGTTGCACTTTTATACGCCATACCTACAACGCCGTAGCAATTTGAAGTAGCTACGCCTGCGATTCTTGCGATGACATTTTCTGATACAACGATAGCGCCGTTTTCGTTTTCTGTTTTAATAGCCATAATACCAGACCTTTCTGCCCGTAGTATAAAACCACCACAGTAAACGGGCACACTGTGATGTGATATGTAATTCTTGACATAATATACAAAGTTATTATACCATAAAATTTTCAAAAAGGGAAGAAAAATTTTTATATTTTTACAAAAAGATTACAGCACAGCAAAAAGCCGTGCTGTATCTGCTTAATGTCTGTGTTCAGACGGTGGAATTTTATCTTTAAAGAGCAATGTAATACACCACAATCCTGCAAGTCCGACAAGTGCAAAAATAATACGGCTTGCGACGGAAAGCTGTCCGCCAAAAAGATAACCCACAAGGTCAAGACCAAAAAGTCCAACAGAACCCCAGTTTAATGCTCCGATGATTACGAGAATCAAACTGATGTTATCCAAGAATTTCATAATAAAACCTTTCTCCCGCAGAAATTTAAAAGAAAGCGGCGGGTCGCCTTCTTTTACAATGATAGTTTTGCCTGTTTTTATCATATTATACAATCGGTTTAAATATTATAAACTGAAGGAGTGATTTTATGAAAAGAGCAGGAGAATTAAGACAAAAAGAAGTGATAAATATAAACGACGGATGTTCGCTCGGTTATGTTTGTGATGTGGAAGTGAGTCTTTGTAAAGGTGAAATAGAAGCAATTGTAGTTCCGGGAAAAATGAAAATTTTTCATTTTAATAAAAAAGACGATTTAGTTATAAAATGGTGTGATGTCAAAGTTATCGGAGATGTGATATTGGTAGATATACCCTGTAAATGCTAAAAAACGAGGCTCAAGCCTCGTTTTTTGTTTCGATGAATGATTTTAATTTTTCAAATGTATAGTCACTTATATCGTGTTCAATTTTGCAGGCGTCTTCTTTTGCAGTAATCTCGTCGACGCCTATTGCCATCAGGGCCTGTGTGATAACCTCGTGACGCATATAAACACGCTCGGCAACAGAAAGTCCTTTTTCGGTAAGTGAAAGACTTCCGTCAGATGCAACTGTAATGTAACCTTCTTCACGGAAATTTTTCATTGCCACAGAAACACTGGGCTTTGAAACCATAAGCTCGTGAGCTACATCTATGCTTCTGACTGTTCCTTTTTTATTTTTTAATACGAGTATCGCCTCTAAATAATTTTCGGCAGATTCTTTGATAATCATAATACGCACCTCGTAAAAGTGATGAAATTATTTTATCATAACAGAGAAAATTAGTCAACAACCTTATAACCTTGTTTTGTCACGGTATCCTTTAAGATAGAAATATCTATCTCTTTAGACATTTTAATTATTGCTGTATTTTCGATATGACTCGGTATAACCTCTGCAACACCGTCAATCGTTTCTAAAGATTCCTTGACTCTTGCTTCACAGTGGGGACACATCATACCTTCGATTTTTAATGTTATTTCCATAAGTTCGATCTCCTTGTGTTTGATTTTCTTATCTTTTTTAGGATTTTTAATGTCTTTCATATTAAGTCTTAATGCATTTATCACAACGCAAAAACTTGACAAACTCATAGCAGCTGCCGCAAACATCGGATTGATCGAAATGTTAAATAAAGGAATCAACACGCCTGCAGCGACTGGAATTCCTATGGTATTGTAAATAAAAGCCCAGAATAGATTTTCGTATATATTCTTGAGGGTCATTCTACTTAACCTAATTGCAGACGCTACATCTTTCAAACTGTTTTTTGTCAATACAATATCT
>JAZOSI010000130.1:0-6594 GCA_045657065.1 Congzhengia sp.
TTTGTCCCACAGTTGAAGATAAAAACATGTGGTCAAACTCGTTTTATTTGACACTTTTTTAGATAAATCAAAAACCTCAGAAACCGCTTGGTTACTGAGGTTTAAGGTGGTCGGGATGACAGGATTTGGACCTGCGGCCTCTTCGTCCCGAACGAAGCGCGCTACCAAACTGCGCTACATCCCGATATAAAATATTCGATTTTTCTATATCTCCCGTGTCTGTGGGATAACATGTGGTCAAAACTGATTTGACCACATGTATTTTGTTTTTTAAGTCGCCGTAAAGTGGCGGTGTTAAAAGGTTCGTGGGAGTTCGGCTGGATACTTGCGAATTGAATAGTACCGTGTCCCGAACGTAGCGCCCTACCAAGCTGGGCCACATCCCGAAGAACACCCGTTAATTATAATACAATTTAAAATAAAAATCAAGGTTTTTTTGCTAAATTGTTATTTTTTTGGAATGTAGTTACTTTACACATCAAATTTAATATGATAAAATAATCTCGAATAAATTTCATTGGAGGAAATATGTCAGGAAAAATCGCTATATGCACATTAGGTTGTAAAGTAAATACATACGAATCAGAAGCCGTAAAGAAGCAGTTTGTAGATCACGGCTTTGTTTGTGTTGACTTTAATGATTCAGCCGATGTATATATTATAAATACCTGCACAGTCACACACCTTGGCGATAGAAAATCCCGCCAGATGATTCGCCGCACTAAGCATGAAAATCCTGATAGCATACTAGTTGTTATGGGGTGCTATTCTCAGGTTGCTCCTGACGATGTGGCAAAAATTCCCGAAGTAGATGTAATTATTGGCACAGATAAAAAATCGTGCGTTTATGATATTGTTGAGGAGTTTATAAAAACTAAAAAAAGACAGAATGTAGTTTCTGATATATCAAAAA
This sequence comes from Congzhengia sp., assembly GCA_045657065.1. Taxonomy (GTDB): domain Bacteria; phylum Bacillota; class Clostridia; order UBA1381; family UBA9506; genus Congzhengia. The sequence goes on from JAZOSI010000130.1 coordinate 914, forward strand.
AATGCGATTATGAAGAACTCTCTATAACAGGATACGAAGAAAGAACAAGAGCGTGCCTGAAAGTTCAGGACGGTTGCAATAATTTTTGCTCCTACTGCATAATCCCTTATGCAAGAGGAAGAATCCGTTCAAGAAGAATAGAAAGTTCAGTCAAAGAAGCGCGTGTACTTGCGGACAACGGTTTTTCGGAAATTGTGCTTGTAGGCATACATCTTGCATCTTTCGGTAAAGACACGGGAGAGAGCTTGTATCAACTATTAAAAGAATTAAACGACATAGACGGTATAAAAAGAATCCGCCTTGGGTCATTAGAGCCTACGCTTTTTGATGATGAATTTACCGAAAAAATTTCAGGGCTCGCAAAAATCTGCCCTCATTTTCATTTGTCACTCCAGAGTGGTTGCGATGAAACACTCTCGCGAATGAACAGAAAATATAAAACAAAAGACTATCTCGATTCGGTAAACCGTATAAGAAAAGTTTTCCCTGATGCTGCCATTACCACAGATATCATGGTGGGATTCCCGGGGGAAACAGACGAAGAATTCCGTCATAGCCTTGCATTTGCAAAGAAAGTTTCTTTTGCAGAAGCACATATTTTCAAATACTCAATCCGCAAAGGCACAAGGGCAGAAAAAATGGAAAATCAGGTTGATCCTGATATAAAAGAAGAAAGAAGTAAAAAACTGATTGCCCTTACCAATGAAACAAAAGAATACTTCTTAAACAGTTTCGTAGGTAAAGAAGTAGAAGTCCTTTTTGAAAGAGAATACAAAGACAAAAAAGACACCTACGAGGGAAAAACACCCAACTATATAACAGTTATAGCAAAGTGTGATCGCGACATATCAGGCGAAATTTACAATGTAAAAATAAACGAAATAAAAGACGGCATAGCAATCGGGGTGATACAATGCAAAAACGAGTAATAGCAATAAACGATATATCGAGCTTCGGCAAGTGCTCGCTGACTGTTGCAGTTTCCATAATGAGTGCATCAGGAATAGAATTGTGCGCTCTTCCTACTGCGGTGCTTTCTGCTCATACAGGCTTTAAGGGTTACACATTCTGTGACCTTACAGAAAATATTTTACCTTCGGCTCGTCATTGGAAAGATATGGGACTAGCATTTGACGGTATCTACACAGGTTACCTTGGCTCAAAAGAGCAGGTGGAATGTGTAGCGGAAATTATGGATATGTTTTCAGTGGGCGTGAAGCTGGTTGACCCTGTAATGGGTGATGACGGCGTGCTCTACGATGGCTTTACACCTGATTTCCCCGGAGAAATGAAAAAACTCATCAAAAAAGCCGACATCATAGTTCCAAATGTTACCGAGAGTTGTTTGCTTACGGGAAGTGAGTACCGCGAAGAGCACTCAAAAGAGTACATTCAGGAGCTTATCGGAAAATTAAAAGAGATCACAAACGCCAAAATCATTATCACAGGAATAAACTCAAAATATGACAAAATTTCCACTGCAGTTTATGACGATGGTGAAATTTTATTTATAGAAAACGATAAACAACAAGAAGCATATAGTGGTACAGGGGATGTGTTTGCAAGTACATTTATGTCTGCTATTATGAGAGGCTTCAGCCTTACGGAAGCAGCTCGGATATCTGCAGATTTTGTAGGCGAATGTATAGAAATCACAAACAAAAACACCGCAGGTCGTCACTACGGTATAAACTTTGAGTTGAATACGAAAAGTTTGCTCGAAAAGCTGAACATATTATAAAAAAACCGACAAGTCAGACTTGTCGGTTTTGCTTTTTAATTTGTCCCCAAAATGCCGTGTTGGTACGATTATTTTTTACCTGCATGAGCAGGTGGGTATCCGCTCGGAAACATTACAAGTCCACTGGCCATAATGGGTGGCATTTGCGCCGCAACCGAAGTAGGGATTCCCTTATAATAAGTGTTGGTAAAATAAAAATCGAAAATCACGAACACCCCAGGGCAATACTTATTATACCACCATTTTTTCGTGATATCAATAGTTTTTAATAAGTTGAATAAATTTCCTGTCGGTGTGTTTTTGTTTATAGTGTGAAATATAAAAAAAGAGATTCGCTCATGCGAATCTCTACAATTATTAAAAAATGTCTTTTCACACGCTCTGCGCTAAATACAGAAGCCATCTGTTATTCTTCCCAGTTGTGCCACACGTTCTGCACATCGTCGTTGTCTTCCAACATATCAATCAACTTATTCATAAAGAGTAAGTCTTTTTCGTCTGTTAATGTAACTGTTGTCTGGGGAATCATTTCAACTTCAGCAGATGCAAAAGAGTAGCCTTTCTTTTCAAGCTCTGCCAATACATCGCCAAAAGAATCGGGAGCAGTTAAAATTTCAAAGCAATCTTCGTTAGCACTGAAATCTTCAGCACCCGAATCAAGTGCGTCCATCATAACTGCATCTTCATCTAATTCTTCTTCGGAGTTGTCGATGATTAAAACACCTTTTTTATCGAACATAAAGCTTACGCAACCATTCTGTCCCAAGTTGCCGCCGAATTTGTCGAAGTAGTGACGGAGGTCGCCTGCTGTTCTGTTTCTGTTATCGGTCAATGTTTCTACGATAACCGCAACACCGTTGGGGCCGTAGCCTTCGTATGTGATTTCTTCGTAGTTATCAGAACCAAGCTCGCCTGATGCTTTTTTGATGCATCTGTCAATGTTGTCGTTAGGCATATTGTTTGCCTTTGCTTTTGCAATAACATCGCGGAGTTTTGAGTTTGATTCGGGGTCGGGTCCGCCTGCTTTTACGATAACTGTAATTTCTCTACCTAATTTGGTAAAAATCTTACCTTTTTTAGCGTCTGATTTTTCTTTTTTGTGTTTGATGTTTGCCCATTTGGAATGTCCTGACATAGTATTTCTTCCTTCCGTTGTATAAAAAAATTTTAATTACATAAGATAACGAAAACTAAAAAATGAGGTGTATTATGGACTATCTTAAAGCTTTCGTTGTAGGTGGCATATTCTGTGCCATAGCTCAGGTTTTAATTGATAAATTTAAACTCACGTCCGCCCGCATACTTGTAATATATGTGGTGGCAGGTACAGCCCTTACTGTTTTGGGACTTTACCAACCATTAGTTGATTTTGCAGGATGCGGTGCCACGATTCCGCTTACAGGTTTTGGCTATACTCTGGCAAAAGGCGCCAAAGAGGGTGTTGCCAAGGACGGAATATGCGGTATCCTTTCGGGCGGTGTTACTGGAGCATCTGCCGGAATAACTGCCGCCGTTGTGGCAGGGCTTTTAGTTGCGCTTATCTTTAAACCTAAAGCTAAAAAGTAAACAACATATATATTGTATACTGTTTTTTGAAAAATTTCAACCTTTTTTGCAAATTAAGTGACCAAAATATATTGCAAACATACAATGTATTATAGAATAAATTTAGTTGGTGAAAATATGGGCGAAATTCTAATAACTTTTATAAAACAATCTTCGGCATACAATTTAAAAAAAACCGCTGCCCGTATGGGAATATATGTAACTCTGGTGCAGACTCCGAAAGAAATAAGTGAAAACGGTTGTTCATACGGAGTGTCGGCAAAAAGACAAGATGCACAAAGACTATTATCAATATGTAGAAATAATGGTATAAAATATATGCGTGTACTGGTGTCATACCGCACACCTGACGGCAAAAAAACTTATACAGAATATTGAAAGACTGCGACAAAGGTCGCAGTCTTTTTTTCAAAAATGTGATATTTCTGTTACAATTCGTCGGGTTTCGTTGAAAAAAGCTTCACTTTATGCTACTATTTATAATGTAAAATAATATAAAATAAGCATTTTGTACAAACAGATACGAAAGGAAAAACACTATGCGTTTAATGGGAATAGACTATGGGGACGCAAGAGTAGGAATAGCTCTTTCAGATCCCTTAATGATAATGTCGCAAGGCTACAAAACAATACAAAACGACGGCACTGATGCACTCTTTTGCGAGATAGTTGAAATAATAAAAGAAAAGGAAGTTACAAAGATTGTAATAGGACTTCCCAAAAACATGGACAACTCACAAGGCTTTCGTACGGACGCTACTATGGAGTTTGCGCAAAAACTAAAGACCTTTACAGATGTTGAGATTGATTTTTCTGATGAAAGACTGACTACTGTCAGTGCTCACGGCTTTTTAAATGAAATGAATGTAAGAGGAAAGAAAAGAAAAGGTGCAGTTGATACCCTGTCTGCAGCACTAATCTTAGAAACATACATGAAGAAAAAGGGACTTTGTTAGGAGGAAAACCATGAAAAGATTGTTATCGCTTTTAATAACAGTATTGATGCTTATAACGATGACAACAGGTGTTTTTGCCGAAAACAAGATTTTCTACGATGACGAATGGCATACATATCACGGAAACTTTTTTAAACTCAAGGTAAACGATAAACTCCTTGACTGTGAAGTTCCGCCCATTGTTTTTAATGATTATTCAGTAGTTCCTGCCCGTGATGTGTTTGAAGAATTGGGCGCAGAAGTACTGTGGGAAGCAAAAACCCAGACTGTTACCGTGAACTATGAGTCAACAAAAATCAAACTTGTGATAAACGAAAAAACTGCCACCAAAAACGGCAGAAGAGAAGTAATGCCCATAGCATCAAAGCTTATCAACGGAAAAACAATGATTCCTGTGAGATATGTTGGAGAAAGCTTGGGATTTGATGTGGGATTTGATTCTGCTACCGATACTGTATGGGTAAAAGAAAAACCAAAAGCGGTAGGTTCTGAATTCGAAACAACGCTTAATACATATACTCACACGAAAAAAAGAGACACAACAACAATCAATTTCCATTTTTCAAGTGCAGTAAAATATTCGCATTTTATGCTGAAAGATCCTGCAAGGATTGTAATAGATACAAAGGAAACCAAACAGGCGGCAACTCTTAAGAATTTAACCGAGACTGAATATGACGATGTAACAAAAATAAGAATAGGTCAACAGCCTACAGGCATTCGAATTGTAATTGATTTGTCAGAAGAACTTGACTATTCAGTTACAAGCACAGGAAAGAAAATTGTGGTTAAAATCGGCGAAATAGAAACAATAAAACCCGTTCCCGATGATGAAGAAGACGAAGAGATTGTTGAACCTGAAGAACCTGACGAGCCCGAAAAACCTGAAGAACCCAAAGAGCCTGTAATTCCCGATCCGCCGAGTTATGCACCTACAAGAAGTGTCTACCTTGATGCAGGTCATGGAGGAGCCGACCCCGGTGCTATACATACAGATGAAGACGGCACGATCTGGCGCGAAAGCCACATAAATCTCGGTGTAACTCTTAAGGTAAAAGAAATTTTAGAAAAAAACAATGTAAAAGTTGTAATGACAAGAGAAGAAGACGAAACGGTAGAACTCACAACGAGAGCGCCTATGGCAAACAAAGCCCAGACTGCACTGTTTGTAAGTATTCATACTAATTCTATTGAAGGTGACAAACCACACGGAATAGAAACGCTGGGAGATCTTAATTACAGTGCGACTTATGCAGGTGTAACCGACAAAACGCTTGCGTCAAACATTCAAAAAGCGGTTATCAAAAAAACGGGCGCGCACGACCGTGGAATAAAAGAAAGAAGAGAATTAGCGGTAATAAGAGGTTCTGTAATGCCTTCAGTTCTGATAGAGGTTGGATTTATTTCAAATCCTGAAG
>JAZOSI010000131.1:0-12677 GCA_045657065.1 Congzhengia sp.
AGTCTGATACTGTGTTGCCGTCTTCTGTTCTGCCTGCGCGGTCGATTAACCCTGATTTGTGAAGCATAGCTTCTACCAGCGAGGTTTTACCTGCATTTGAATGTGAGAGCATACACATATTTCTGATGTTTTCGGTGTTTGTCATAATCTTTCCTCCTTATATTTAACCCTGTGGGTATTATTACCATTATCGGTTATACAACTTTTTTCGACGCGGTGCACACCATTTCCTTTTTGATTTTATTTTAATATATAACAAAATTCATACTTCTATTTTGTGCAATGTGTATGTCAAAAAGAACAAAATCATCGAAAAATCCCATAACCAAGCTATATTTATCAAAATAAAAAAGCACTCCAAAAGGAGTGCTTTCATAATATTTTTTATTCTTCTTCCGGTGCGCCGGGATCATTAAATAATATATCACGAACTTCTTCTTCAATTTTTTCCAAAATTTCAGGATGTTCTTTCAAGAACTGCTTTGCATTTTCTCTGCCCTGACCGATTCTTTCTTCTTCGTAACTGTACCAGGTACCGCTTCTCTGGATGATACCTGCAGCAACACCGATATCTAAGATACAGCCGATTTTAGATATACCTTCGCCGTACATAATGTCAAATTCTGCTTCTTTGAACGGGGGAGAAACTTTATTCTTTACAACCTTAACCTTTGTACGAGCGCCGATAACATCTGTGCCCTGCTTGATGAGTTCCTGTTTTCTTACATCAAGTCTTACTGATGAATAGAACTTAAGTGCGCGTCCGCCTGTGGTAACTTCGGGATTTCCGTACATTACGCCGACTTTTTCACGGAGTTGGTTTATAAAGATTGCGATTGTGTTTGTTCTTGCTATTACACCTGCAAGCTTACGGAGAGCCTGGCTCATAAGACGAGCGTGAAGACCAACGTGTGAGTCACCCATTTCGCCTTCGATTTCAGACTTGGGAACAAGCGCTGCAACAGAGTCGATAACGATAACAGAAATAGCATTACTGCGAACGAGCATTTCTGCGATTTCTAAAGCCTGTTCACCTGTATCAGGCTGTGAAACGATGAGTTCTTCTATATTTACGCCGAGTTTTTTTGCATACTGGGGGTCTAACGCGTGTTCTGCGTCGATAAACGCAACTTCGCCGCCACGAGCCTGTGCTTCTGCTATAACATGGAGTGCAACTGTTGTCTTACCTGATGATTCAGGTCCGTAGATTTCTATAATTCTGCCCTTGGGAAGACCGCCTATACCTAAAGCATAGTCAAGTGAGAGCGCGCCCGTGGGGAGTGACTCTACCTGCATATGAGCCTTTTCTCCCAGCTTCATTACAGAGCCTTTACCGTAATTTTTTTCAATCTGGAGCATAGCCGCGTCCAGAGCTTCTCTTTTGTCTTTATCAAATTCTATTGCCTTACCCTGAGTTGCTTTTGCCAAAATAATTCCTCCTTAGTAGAACATTTGTTCGATTAAATTATACTTAAAAATCAATTCTTTGTCAAGAAGAATTTTAAATTTGTAATCTTTTCTTAATGTGAGCAAAAACCGCCTCTACCGTCTGGGTGCGGACTTCTTTTCTGTCCCCTGAGAATATGCACTTTTCCACAGTAGTCACGCCGTCAAGACAAACGCCCATGTAGACTGTGCCTACGGGTTTTGTGGCAGTTCCGCCTGTGGGGCCTGCAATTCCCGTAGCAGAAACGCCGAGGCGAGAGCCTGTAACACGAGCCACACCTTCTGCCATGGCGCGGGCACATTCTTCCGATACTGCGCCGAAATTTTCAAAAATTTCGTGGGGAACTCCCAGATTTTTTTCTTTTGCTTCATTACTGTATGTGATGAAACCTTCAGAAAAAATCTCCGAAACACCGCTCATATCCCCAATTCGGGCAGCTATCATACCTGCAGTGCAGGATTCGGCGGTAGCGATTGTTATTTTGTTTTCGATTAAATATTTTAAAACTTTATCTATCATAATTCTATATTTCTCGGATTGTATTTTTTCATATTATCAAGGATTTTTTCGGGCGGCTGGAACAAAAGCGTACAAGGACTTCCTGCCTGTGTAAAATTCACATAGTATTTTCTGCCGAGTTTTTCGTTATAAATGGCATCAATCACTTTTCTGTCTGTTGAAAAATTATGGCTAATCGCCGCCATGTGTTCGATATTTTTGCAGGGGATGGACACGAGATTTTTTCTTCTGGCGCGTCCTTTTATAACATCAATGTCCAGAACGCCGTTTGTGAAAATGTATTCATATTCAAGTGCGAAATTTCGTCTTAAAATAACTGTGCCGAAAATCGCACCGCCCCATAAAATCGGGATAAGGGCTATGAATTTTATCTTTACAAAGAAACAAAAATAAAAAACAACCAGCATAAAAACAATGCAAGCGAGAGTGAGTCCGTGTTTTATTAACTTGTCTTTGGTAGATTTTTTCTCTACTAAATATTCGCAAAAGATATCCATTTTTTCACCTTTTTTCGTAAGTTTTTTCTTCGGTAATTATAAAGTCTAATGGTATGTCGTGAGCGTCTGTGGGAAAGCTTCCCTTTTGCTCTTCAAAAAACAAACCGCAGGTCAAAGCGAGACTTTTTTCCAAAAATCTGTCATAATAGCCACCGCCGTAACCCAAACGGTGCAAATCTTCCGAAAAAGCCACACCGGGAACGATTATCAGGTCGATTCTTTCCGTTTCATCGCCTGGTGGTGCTAAAATACCGAATTTATCGGGAACAAGTTCTGAAAGAGAACTGAATTTACAGGCTTTCATAATTCCTTTTTCGCAGCATTTAGGAGCGGAAAGTGTTTTTCCGTCTGCAAGCATTTTTTCTATTAAAATATGAGTATTGACTTCATCTTCTGTTGATACATACACAAAAATGCTCGTTGCTTTTTTATAAAAATCAGACGAAATGAAAGTATTCATTATTTTTTCTGATTTTTCGTGTTTGACATTTATGTTTTTTCGTATCTCGATGTATTTTTGTCGTAAGCTTTTCTTCATATTTTTTCACCAGGCAAGACAGAAAAACTTTCGCAAGCGATACATTTTCCGTTCGCCTCATCAACTTCAAAAACTGCACCGTCAAGCCTTGCAGGAGAATCAGAAAATTCAAATCTGTCCGATGACATTTTTACAAATCTTTCGATTACTATATTTTTGTCAACGCCAAGGCAGGAGTGATGGGGTCCTGTCATACCTACATCTGTGATGTAACCACATCCCCTGGGAAGTATCTGTATATCTGCAGTCTGCACATGGGTATGTGTACCGAAAACAACTGATACCGCACCATCAAAGAAAAAGCCCATTGACCTTTTTTCGCTTGTGGCTTCTGCGTGAAAATCTATGATTTTGATTTGAGCGTCGCTTTTTTCAACGGCAGATTTAAGGGTTCTGAAAGGGCAGTCTGCATTTTCTAAATGAACGCGACCGAGGGCGTTAAATACCGCGACTTTCACGCCGTTTTTTACAACAGTTGTAAAACCGCGACCTGCTGTTTCAGGCGGATAGTTTATGGGGCGGATGACACGCTCATTGTGTGTGAGCAGAGAGTAGGCATCTTTCTGGCGGAATGTGTGATTTCCTAAAGTTATCACATCTGCACCTGCGCCTAACAACATTTCAGCCTTTTTTCTTGTGATACCGTTGGCACTGCAGGCGTTTTCGCCGTTTATTATCACGAAATCGGCAGAATATTTTCTTTTTAACTTTTCCAAATTATCGAGAACCATATCGGTTCCCTTGTCGCCTACGACGTCGCCAATTACTAAAAATTTCATATTTTCTCCGTTCTAAGCCCTTGTAAATTTTGAAAGGGCGGTTGCGTGCTTTGTAAGACACGCACAAAAACTTTTTATTTCTTCCTCCGTGTTGTACGGGCCGAAGCTTACACGGATTGTTTCTTCAATATGTTTACGGTCAAAACCTTGTGCCAGTAAAACGTGAGAGGGTGCAGGTTTGTTGGTAGAGCAGGCAGAACCTGCTGAAATACAGATTCCCTCTGTTTCCAACGCGTGAAGCAAAACCTCTGCGCGCACATTTTTTACCCTTAGGCTCACAATGTGGGGAGAATAGCAATCCCCATCATTATTCACCGATATAAAATCAGGAAGATTATCTTTTAAAGTATGCTTTAGTTTTTTGTATTTTTCCTGCTTTTCACTCATATTTTCGCTAAAAACTTCACAAGCTTTACTAAAACCGCAAGCTCCTGCAACATCCTGTGTTCCCGAACGCAAGTTTTTCTGCTGATGTCCGCCGAGTATCAGGGGAAGAAGCTTTACTTTGTCAGAAACATATAATCCCCCTACACCTTTCGGTCCGCAAACCTTGTGGGCAGACACGCTCAACAAGTCAACGCCCCAGACGTGCGCCTTGATTTCAATGTTTGATAATGCCTGAACACAGTCGGTGTGAACGATTGTATCTTTATTTTTTGCCTTTACTTTTTTTACTATATCAGAAATAGGGGCGATTGCTCCCGTTTCGTTGTTTACTGCCATAACTGACACTAATGCGGTGTTTTCCTTTACCGCTTCTGCCACTTTGTCGGCAGAAATTATTCCCTTTTCATCGGGTGCGATATAGGTTGCCTCGCAACCCAAGTCTTCTAAAAACTTGGCACACTCTAAAACCGACGGATGCTCGATTTGTGTAGTAATAATGTGGGGATGGCGCTTTATTTTGTTTTTCAAAACCCCAAAAAATGCCTGATTGTTGCTTTCTGTTCCCCCTGATGTAAAAATAAAGTTACCAGAACGCGCGCCAATGGTTTTCATTATGGTTTCTTTGGCGTCTTTAAGCTTTTTTTCTGCCATATAACCAAGAGAGTGCATTGACGACGGGTTTGCATAAAATTCTTTATTTATTTCATTTACAATGATAAGTGCCTCATCACAGATTCGTGTGGTGGCAGCATTGTCAAGATAAATCATATTTTGTCACCTATAATTTTCCATACATATTTAATTACAAAAGTTTTTACGGGTATCATAATGAGAGCGTTTATGCTTCTTTCGGTGAGTGACGCCCAAAACGGCATTCCTGCGTGAACATAAAACCAAAATGCACCCAAGAAAGCATCAATCACTACTGCTTGTACTATCATTAAGGGAAGTAATCTTTTGTAAGTCAGGTCTTTTTTATAAAGAATCCCGTAGGAAAGTCCGTAAAGAACTGTACTTACACAAAAACCAAGCCAGGGAAGTCCTCCGGACATCAGCATCCCCAAAACATCAGCAATAAGGGCAAGAATTGCGCCCGTGACACCGCCAAACATCAAAGAGCCTATGGCAATAGGCAAGAATGTAAAACTGATTCTCACTGCACCGAAGTTAATTGCCAAAAACCGCGTGATTACGATGTTTAAAGCAATTAAGATTGCGCCTTTGGCAAGGGTTCTTGCCGAAAATTTTTTCATATCAATCATCCTTTCTTTGCCGCAAAAGACGATTGATCTTTTGACAGCAGCGGAAGTGGTCCCGACACCGCAAACGATACCGCTTTTCGTGCCGATGGCAACTTCCCATCCATCAGCCACTTAACGCGTCAGTTCCTACTCTGCAAAAAAAAATTAGTTACTATTTTATTATATATTTTTGCACGCGTTTTGTCTATATAAATTACAAAATTTTCAAAAATATCTCGGTTGACAAAATTCGCACGATGTAGTATATTATTGTTATATTTGATTTTTCAAAAACAGGAGCAAAAATTGTATGGAAAGTCTTGATATTTTAAATTATATAAGCCTTGTGCTTGGCGCGATTTTTGTGCTTTGCGTGGCGTATCAGTTTGTTTATATATTTGTACCATTTTTAAAGCGTGGCAGAAAGCTCACATCCAAAAGAGAGTACCGTTATGCGGTGCTGATTCCTGCACGAAACGAAGAAAAGGTTCTTCCCCATCTGATTTCAAGTATCAAGGGGCAGACATACCCGTCGGAACTTGTGGATATTTTTGTAATTGCCGACAACTGCACAGATAACACAGCACAGGCGGCGCGCGATACAGGGGCATTTTGCGTATACGAAAGACAAAACAAAACAGAAATAGGAAAGGGTTACGCCCTTGACTTTGCTCTGAATCTTATAAAAGAAGAGTACCCCGACAACGACTATCAGGGATATTTTGTATTTGATGCAGATAATCTCCTGGACGAAAACTACATTGAAGAAATGAACAAAATGTTCTCTAACGGTTACCGTGTGCTCACCAGCTACAGAAATACCAAAAACTATGGTACAAGCTGGGTTTCTGCAGGAAACTCTTTGTGGTACTTGAGAGAATCAGCATACCTTAACGAACCAAGAACGTTGCTTAACACATCGTGTGCTATTTCAGGTACGGGATTTTTGGTGCACAGAGAAATTTTAGAGCGTTTCGGCGGTTGGAAATTTTTCTTACTGACGGAAGACATACAGTTCTCAATTCAGCAGGTTTTAGACGGCGAAAAAATCGGCTACTGCGGAAAAGCAGTTCTTTATGACGAACAGCCCGTTAAATTCAGCCAGTCCTGGCGCCAGAGAATGAGATGGACAAAAGGCTCTATGCAGGTCACAAAAAAATACTTCTTTAAAATGATAAAGGGAGTTCTGACAGGCAAAGGTTTTGCCTACTTTGACCTTTTATGTGCGACGATGTTACCTATGATTATCACTATCGCATCAGGTTTTTTGTATGCTGTGATGATAATTTTAGGACTTATTTTCCACATAAATTTAAACGGCGTTATTGCAGGAATATTGGGTATTGCAGTGAACTCGTATTTTGTACTTTTGAGTATGGGATTTATCACAATGGTGTCCGAATGGAACAAGATATTTGCACCTATTCATAAGAAGATACTTTATACTTTCACATTTCCTATATTTATGTTTACCTATATTCCTATTACATTTGCGGCATTGTTCTCGAAAGATGTAGGATGGAAACCTATTGTACACGATCAAGTCAAAACTTTAGATCAGGTTAGGTAGGCGTGTGAAAACGGCGTCATACCGTTCACAACAAAATAATATTTTGTAATGTAAGGAAACGACAAAAGTCGTTTCCTTTTTATTTTAGTTGTGAACTCAAACGAATCTCACCTCTCGCTGTACCTATGTACAGCTTCGGGTAACCGCTTCGCGTTCCATTCGTTTGTCTGACATCCGTTTTCCCTACGCCTTAGGTCCGCGCGTGGCTTCGGGGCACACCCTTCGGTTCTGCTCGTTTATTCTGCATCCACTTTTCCTCTGTCTGCATATATCAGGAATGTTTCATTTTACAGATTTGCTTGCATTTTATTTATATATGTGGTAATATAATTTTGCGACTAACAGTTTAATATTTCTCGTCGAAAAGAACTATATTTGATAAAAATGTAGTTCTGATTCAACATCTCTTTTCGACGAGAACTGTTGGTCGCAAGTCAGACCTACGTTTTATGGTGCGTAGTTCTGACTGCGCACCTTTTTTATTTTCCGGAAAAAATAAAAGGCAAAAAATAAAAAATGAAAGGAATGATTTTATGATTTGCTGTTTTATGAATTTTCACGAACAAGCTACAGAAAAAGACCTGATAAAGCACTTTGACAGAGAGATAGATATGGCAATAGCGCGCGGTTGCTCAACTTTCTGGGCAGGTACAAAATACCCCGAAGATGAAATTTTTGCTCGTCGTGTTAGAAATATGGCAAAGTATTACGCCGAAGACGAAATAGAAATAAAGTTTTTTAAAGATTGCAAAAATTACGACGAAGAAATTAAAAATCTCTTTTTAAAGATAGCCGATTGGGAAATTTACGCCTACGATACGGGCGAGTATCCTGTTAAAACATTTATATAAATAAAAGCACTCCAAAGGAGTGCTTTTATTTATGCTTTTTATCTAATATTTAGTAAATTTTTTCCACAAGGGGCAGGCCAATGCTGAAAAAACAATCGCAACCGTCGCAATTATAACCCAGGACCAGATGGTAGCATTCCAACCGAAGTTTTCTGCTAAATATCCGTATCCTATATTTGATATTACTATACCGAAAGATGCGATAGCATTAAGAAATGCTGCAACGCTGCCTGCGTGGTTAAACTTTGCAAAGTACGAAGGAATCAAAACATTTATAAACTGGTGTCCTGCGTACATCATTGTAGTTACTGCAGTAAGGAAAAATACCACAAAAGCGATATGGATTTTTCCTGTAAACAACAGAAGCAAAGTAAACGGCAACGAAATGACAAATGTTAGTCCGTAGCTCTGAGCAAGGTTTTTTGTAAGTCGCGGGAAAATCCAGCCTGCTATAAATATGCCGCCCAAATTTATGAATACAAGTACCGTTGTCAGAACACTTGCAAAACTTGCAGAAACTCTGTAAATTTCCATCATCATAGTGGGCACCCAGGATTTTACGCCAAGGTCAAGGGCAGTTCTTGCAAAATTCGAAACCAGCAAGAACATAATACCGGACAGAAACATCATTTTCATAAAACTGATGCTGTGGTTTTCTTCTTTTTGTGCAGAAATTGTTTTTTCTTCTTTTACTTCGTGATTTTTAAGTACAGGCTCGGTGTTTTTTACGGTTACGAGCCACAAAACTATAAATGCTGCAATAATTACTGCCGCCACCACAAAAAGCATGGGCCATGAGGAAACTTTTAAAACGATTGCTGCTATAAAATATGTTATAAACATTCCTGCACAGTATGCAAACGATATGTAAACTTTTGCACGGCTTCTGTGTTCCGGCAATATATACTCTGCTATAACACGGAGAATTGCAGGCCATACCGCAAACTGAACAAGTCCGCAAAAACTCCACAAGACAAGCATAGGCACGAAACTTCTTGCAAAAGCCATTCCCACACAGGAAACAAGAATTCCTACTAGGGCAGCTGTAATCATTTTTATGGGAGATGCTTTGTCGATGTATTTAAGACCCAAAAGCTGTGCGCTGCCGTACAAAAGGTAAAACCCTGCATTGATGGTGCCTGCCAGGGATTTATCAAAAAGCCCTTCTGCCGTAATAGATGCGATAGCTGACGCGTAGGTGTTTTTTACCATGCTTATCATGGCATACACGAGCCACGCGCAAATAAACAGTATCCAGCTTGCTTTTTCTTTTTTTGTAAATCTTGCAAAAAGTCTTTTCATAACGATCTCTTTTGTATATGTGAATTAGTCTGTCATCATAAATTTTTTCCACACGGGAATTGCGATAGCGCAGAATACAATCGATAATGCGGCAAGTATAATCCAGGACCAGATTGTAACTCCCCATCCGAAGTGCTGTGCAAGGTAGCCAAAACCGAAGTTTGCCGCCATAGCACCGAAGGATGATACTGAATTTATAAGTGATGTTACACTGCCTGTGCAGTTAAATCGTGCAAAACTCGAAGGAATAAGCACGATAGCAACCTGATTTCCAACGTATATGATGGTGGTAACAATAGCAAGCAATGCCACGATAAATGCCATATGTACTTTGCCTGTAAGGAGTAATGCGATTATAAAGGGTAAAGTTGTTACAAAAACCAAAAAGAACATTGTAATTTCGTTTTTGATTTTTTTGGGGTATATCCAGAAAACTATAAATACACCAATAATATTTACAAACAGTAAAACTGTAGCAATGGCACTTGCAAAACTGGGTGTAACACCATAGTTATCTATAATCATTGTGGGCACCCATGATTTAAGTCCTAAATCGAGAGCTGTTCTTACTCCTATGGGTAACAGAACAAATACGACACCGCTCAAAAGCAGGAGTTTAAAGACATTGGCCTTTTCTGTGGGAGCGCTTTGTGTTGTTGTGGGTGTATCAGCAACTTTTACTGCCAACAGTGTTGGTTCTGATTTTTTAACTGCGGGAATCCAAAGAGCAGTGCAACCTACTGCGATAACAGTCATTATTACGAAAATTACAGGCCATGATGTTACTTTCAGCACCACTGACGCCATCAAAAATGCAAGGATTGTTCCTACACAGTATGAAAATGATATGTAAAACTTTGCGCGGCTCCTGTGTTCGGGCAATACATACTCTGCCAGAATTCTTACCACCGCAGGCCATACGCCAAACTGCATAAGTCCGCAGAAACACCAGAGAACGAGCAATGTATAAAAATCTCTTGCCAAAGACATTCCTGCCATTACGATAACTGTGCAAAAAAGTGAAGCTGTTATCATTTTTATGGGCGAAATTTTGTCTAAAAGTTTAGCACCAAGAAGCTGTGCGCCACCATAAAAAAGATAGAACGCCGCATTGATGATGCCTGACTGAGATTTGTCTAAAAGTCCGTCTGCGAT
This sequence comes from Congzhengia sp., assembly GCA_045657065.1. Taxonomy (GTDB): domain Bacteria; phylum Bacillota; class Clostridia; order UBA1381; family UBA9506; genus Congzhengia. The sequence goes on from JAZOSI010000131.1 coordinate 10,287, forward strand.
TATCGGTGCAATGGCAGATGAATAGCAGTTTCTCGCCATCGAAAGAATGGTGTATGCAATCCACGCTGCTGCAAATATAAGCTTACTTGCTTTTTCTTTGTTTGTGCCTTTTAATAGAGTCATTGTATTTTTTTTCTCTCTCAAAAGAGGAAAGACCTCCGTAAAATATCGTATGCGAAAATGGTGTTTTCTGTTGATTTTCACACCACTCCGATTGTATTTATATATGTAAAATTGTAACATTTTCTACCCAAAAAGTCAATAAAGATTGGTATTTTATTGACTTTTTGGAGATATTTCGGCTTTTGCCGAAGGCTTTGTAAATACATTAAAAATCGGCGGAGCAATATCATTGGGACTGATTTTAATGTCATCGTTTTTCAGACTTTTCAGAAACTCAATACGAAAATAAAAAGACTCCCTGTCGGGAGTCTTTTTTATTTATCGCAGGCTGTCATAGTGAGTACATAGTATTTTCCTTCTTGGTTTTCTTCATCAAATCCCAAAACTTCCTGAGGGCAAAAGTGTATCCAGGTGAAATTATGCGAGATTTTATTTGATGTAAATGCGTCAAAGAAGCCTTTCTTTTCTTCGTCTTTTCCTGTCATAATCAGGGCATAATTTTTCTCTTTTGCTTTATTTCCCTCTGACATTACCAACGCTATCGCCTCATCACGGGATAAATCATACATTTCGTGTACTGTTGTTTGATAGTTATAGTGCATTATGTTTTCTTTCATTGGTTTACTCCTTATTGATATTATTTAATGCACATTTTAAAGTTTTCCGGAAAATTAAAAAAGTGCGTAGCCAGAGCTACGCACTAAAAACATAGCATCTGACTTGCAGTCAACAGTTCCGCAAAAAAGGGATTATTGAATCAGAGCTACATTTTTGACAAATATAGCCCTTTTTTGCGTTGTTCAACTGTGACTGCATTCTCATATTACCACAGAAATCGACAAAATGCAAGAGGTTGTGTCAAAGTGAAACATTCGCTATTAAAAATATTTTTAGTGCAAATACTTTTATATGGTCACTCCGTGAGGACCCCTTTTGTCGCGGCAAAAGGGGCGAAAACCGCTCGGGGGCGCCGATGCCCCCGAAACCCCCGCGGCCGGGGAAACCCCGGACCCCACTTTACTTTGTGCGCCATCAATTGTGCAAGGAAAGGGCGAGGGTATTTAGATGCAGAACGGACAAACCGAACGCGTAGCGGTTACCCGAAGCCTCGCCACATCTGATTTCACTCGCAACTATTTATGTAAACAGAAATAGTTGGCTCGTTCCATCGCTGTGTCTCTCTCAAAAAATGGTTATTGACCATTTTTTGAAAAAGGAAGAACTACGGAGCGTCAAAGATTTGCGCCTATACGCAAATCTGGTTAGCAGAGTCAGTTTTTCCGCACGCCGAGAGGTGAGGTTTGTTCGGAGTCAAAAAATATAAAAAAAGAGAATCGTGAATAATCACGATTCTCAACTTTTTTAAAAAAATATTTTTTTTGACGGTCTGCGCTAAATACACCGACCTCTAATATATATCAAGTTTTACGAATTTTACTTTAGAACTCTATATATATTTGAATTTTTTACGCTTTATTTTGCGTACTCAACAGTTCGTGTTTCGCGGATTACATTTACTTTAATCTGACCGGGATATTCCATTTCTTCCTCAATCTTTTTCACGATATCACGAGCAATGAGTGACATGCTTTCGTCCTTAACATTATCAGGACAAACCATAATTCTTACTTCACGTCCTGCCTGAATAGCAAAGGATTTTTCTACTCCGTCAAAGGAGTTTGCAATTTCTTCAAGTTTTTCCAAACGCTTGATGTATGACTCAATGTTTTCGCGTCTTGCGCCGGGACGAGCAGCTGAAATAGCGTCTGCCGCCTGAACGATTGAAGCAATGATTGTTGTAGCTTCTACATCGCCGTGGTGAGCCATAATTGCGTGAATGATATCTTTGCTTTCCTTGTATTTTTTAGCAAGGTCAGCACCGATTGTAACGTGTGAGCCTTCGATTTCGTGGTCTGCAGCTTTACCTAAGTCGTGGAGAAGACCGGCACGGCGTGCCATTGTAACATCTGCTCCCAATTCTCCTGCAATAATACCGGAAATGTTAGCCACTTCGATCGAATGTTTAAGTACATTCTGACCATAACTTGTTCTGAATTTGAGCTTACCTAAAAGCTTCACTATTTCAGGATGCAAGCCATGAACATTTGTTTCAAATGCTGCGTTTTCACCCTCCTGTTTGATAAGGGTTTCAACTTCTTTTTTGCTCTTTTCGTAAGTTTCTTCGATTCTTGCGGGGTGAATACGACCGTCTACAATAAGTTTTTCAAGGGTTTGTCTTGCGATTTCTCGTCTTACGGGGTCAAATCC
>JAZOSI010000132.1:0-4793 GCA_045657065.1 Congzhengia sp.
CCACCGTGCATATTGTTCTGCTGTGTACCTACATAGCGTTCTGTTGTAGGTTCATTCCATGCTGTATTTGCAAATTCAATACCATCAAATGTAACATTACGAACTGGTGTTTTAGAACTTGAACCAATTACTGTCAACAACTCTTCGCCAATTGGAAGTGTTAAATGCATATCATCCATATTTTCGCCTTTAAGCGGAATATAGTACATATACCCATCATGTTTATTCAGATACCACTCGCCAGGGGTATCTAAAAATTCATATGCATTTTCAAGGTATAACGGGAACCAGCTTTCATCTTTGGAAAGAGTACAAAAATCCGGTATGATTGAGAACTGTTGCTGAGTTGGAAGAACTTTTACTCTACCATCTTCCATCTCTTCTACACCATCTATAAAGAGACGTGGATTTGTCCATGCAATCTGGTACACCAGCTCTACTTCCTTGGGATATGTAAGTGATAAGAGTCTTGAATCTTCAGAATAGTAGCACTTATTGTCTACATCAATTTCAGGATTAGTAAAACCAAACATATCGTTAGCACGCACACGACGTTTGTCATTAAAATATGCCTGTCTTGCCTCTGTTCCGCTACCTACACGAACTTTATATATGTTTTTCGACGCATCGTGCAAGGTAAAACCTGTGTAGTGTTTTCCCATAGAAAGTACAGGTTTTTCGTCTCCCCATGAGGTATAAATAACACGGTATCCATTGGTTCCGGAATCTTTTTCTGTCAAGGCAAAAGTTTTATCTAAATAATGCTCACCACGAATTTTCACCTTAATGTGATTGCACATATTCTGATTATACTGCTGAACAATTTTCTGTGCAGCAAAAACAGTTTTTACAGGAGCGTCCATAGTGCCCGCTGCCTTATCATTTCCGTTTTTACTGTCTACATATACAAAAAATCTTCTGTCTGTTTCTAATATACGCATAAGTATTTGCGCACTTTCACCACGAGTGATATTAGTTTTCGGTTGGAAAGATCCGTCAGTGTAACCCTTAATTAAGCCATAAGCCACTGCATCGGACACAGCAGTTTTAGCCCACTGAGAAATTTGGTTTCCGTCTGTAAATACTGTGGCATTTCCTTTTTGCTGCATGTTCTTTTGTTTTGCAAGACGACTTGCAATTGTTGCTGCCTCTTCTCTTGTAATTGGCGTATCCGGCTGAATTTTTCCACCCAAAGTCATAGCCGATGGCAAAAAGCCTAAAGAATTCGCCAGAGTAATATAACCCGCATACCATGCGTCAGCAGATACATCCGAAAACGAACCATCATATGCTGGTACAATCATACTACAGGAATCTACTGCCATTTTGATAAACTGCGCCCTGGTAATCATTGTATCCGGGCTATACAAGTTGTTGCCGATACCGTCTAAAAATCCATAAGTTGCCAATGTGTTTACAGTATCCTTTGCCCAGTGTAGGTTCATATCAGAAAATTCCGTTTCTGTAAATTTCATCGGAGCATTTTCATCTTTTTCTACTTCGTTTGTTTCTTTAGGCAATTCTAAAGAACTGTAATCCGCAGTAACGTTTCCGTGAGGCACAATAGAAAAATTATCTATGTAATATGTAACATTACCTATTCCGTTATTATAACGGATATGAAACCTTGAACCAGCACCAGAAGTTTCTTTTTTATCTTCGGTAAGACCATCGTTTACCCATGTCATAGAGAAGTGAGACCATTCGTTTGTAAATCTCCCCTTTGTAGTTATAAAACGATGACTATCATCTTTATAAAAAAGCAAAAGAGACATATTCGCCGGAGCGGCATCTGTTTTTAAATCAAACGAAATGTCATAGGTTTCCCCTCCTACCAAAGGTGCAGGGATTTCAAGAGAACCATAATCTGCTGTAGTATTAACTTTCATACACCCAGAGCCATTCACGCCTTCGCCTTCAGCAAATCCACCTGTAGCACGGACAAGTTTGATTTTAGAAATTTCTTCTTCTGTGTCCATGGTCCCCCATGTATATATATTTGGTAAACCTTGTTCACTACCGTAATCTTTTTTTATCGCAAACACTGCTGTGGTTTGCAAGAAAAGCAATACTGATATCAATAAGCTGATTATTTTTTTCATCAGGCCTTGTCACCTCCGATATACTGCATCATTTCGTAAACTACCTTTGCTGCTTGTGCACGGGTCACAAAATTTTTGGGAGCAAAAGTACCATCACCCATACCATTAATAGCACCAATAGCTGTCAATGTACCAACTGCCTGTTTTGCGTAAGGTGAAATACTTCCTGCATCTTTAAAATCTAATACACTACTCTTTACATCACTTGTTTTTTCTAAAACACGATACAAAACTGTTGCCATATCCTGACGGGTAACAAAAGCATTCGGGGCAAATTCTTCATCGCTAACTCCGTTTATAAGTTCCAACTGATAGGCAGATGCAATGTATCGATAGCTCCATCGTCCTTCTGAAACGTCGTTGAAATTAACTTCCGCATTTTCGTCTAATCCGTCAAAAGCAAGAACAATCAGTTTTACCAGTTCTTCTCTACTCATGCAGTCACTAGGAGCAAACACTCCCTCACCTTTTCCTGACAAAATGCCTTTACTTGCAAAATAGGAAATGGCAGGAACTGCCCACGGCGCTACATCCAAATCATGAAATTTTACTGAATTATTTCCTTCACTCTGCACAGGTACTTTGTCTGCATCACCACTAAAGATGGGACCATCAACAGAACCACCACCAGTGCCACCACCAGTGCCACCACCAGTGCCACCACCAGTGCCACCACCAGTGCCACCGCCGGAACCGCCACCAGATAATATCTGTTCTGCTGCGGCATCTACATTACTCTGTAATGTTATTATATTGGGATTATTCATTTCCTTCACAATTTCAAACAAACTTTCCTTATCAACCAACTGATAGTTTGTTTCATTTACTACTACAATGCCCTTTTTTTTATAATAGTCAAAAACGCCTGCTGCTGTTGATGCATCCATAACCTTAATATTTGCAAGAAGCACCGCACGCGAAAATGCATTTGATATCGCTTCTGAATCTAAAACGGAGGGCATTTCCTGCAATATAAACTGCAGAGCATATGCATAAGGTAAAGCTGCATAACCTGTATCATCCAATACACCGGTTGCTTTGCCCATTGCAATAAAACTATCCAACGTTTGATCATTTGTTTGGGGCGTTATGTTCAAGAGCACCGCCAAAGGAAGTACCTCATCCATTTTGTCTGCAAAAATTTGTTCTTTTGCTGCAACAGTTGATTGAGTTGCAGATAAATCTAAAGCCGCAATTTCTGTATCCACCAAAATACGAACAGATTCTTCCAGAGTGTGATAAAGTGTCAAATCATAGCTTGCTTTGTATTTATCTTCACTCAGCAAGTCGGACACCGTATCCTCATCTACTGTTGCAACAACTGGTGCCATATTCAGTGCATTATAGAACTGAACCTTATCCTCTACATTGAAATATGTGAATTCCTGTGTGAACTTGTAGGCACCACCTACAGAAAAAATATATGTACTTGATGTAGCCGTTGACGGTAGTTCAAAAGAAAATGTGTATGTATATTTATTCCCTACCTTTTCACCGTTTTTCTGATCCAAAGCATACACTTTACGGTCAACAGGTTCTTCTGGTGTCAATTGTTTTTTTGTAATACGGGCTGTTAACTGTCCATAATTTTTTTCAGTGTCAAAAGACGCTGTTACGCGGAAAAAATCAATGTCTATTTCTGCCGTAGGTTCAGTTTCTGCCACACAGGGAATCGAAAGAAGCAGCAGAAGCGCGGATAATAACAGTGCTGTTAATTTTTTCATATTCTTTCCTCTCTATCGAAACATAATAATTTCTGCTGCTTTATAATAAGATTGCACTCTTACTACAATATTATCATCTGCAGCCACTAAAGATAATTCCTCTTCGTACGCTTTTTCTTCGGCGGCAGGATAGCAGATAACACGAACTTCCTGTGTATTAAGCATATATTCCGTTGTGCCATCTCCTACCGTATATGTGAGGACACCATTTGCAACATCGTTGCACTGCACTGTTCCATACACCAGGTTGGTTCCTGCGTTAGGACTGCCAAGAGTTGTTCCAACAGGGACATGTGGCTGAAAACCGTTGATTTTGTCATAACTTGACAATATCTCGATATTTTCAATTTTACCTTTTACTCCGGTACTGTAACGAATAACGTCACCAATCTTAATCAATGTATCCAAACTGTCAGCCGCGTTATGAGGTGCGGTAGTATCACCTTTTTTGTATGTATATGTCTGATCTAAAATCGCAGTTTCAGAACCGTTGATATAAATTTTCTGAGTCTTTTCTCCGTCTTGATCAACAACTGTAGTTATTTTTGTCACTACACCGATAGGGGTACTATTTGTCAACACTCCCCCACCTAAAGGTCCGTCTCCTCTCAAAAGTATTACTTCTGCAACCTTTGATTCGTTATTGTTGAAATCATACATAACATAGCCGTCTATCTCAATCTGATAATACAAAGTTGGTGACGGTATATATTCTCTGTCTGAAGCTAATTTGCTCAGCATATCATATGATTCTATATCTTCCAGTTTTCCCGCTGAAGGACAAACAAAGACAAGTGTCTTACCCGGACGATAAGATGCATATCCAGTATGAGGCGAACTTTCTAACCCCAACATTTTTTCATTTCTTACAAAGAATGAAGAACCTTCTGCAATTTTTCGCAACTGTCCCGCATCATGACTCAAACCTGTGTTAATGGAGTTTATTTCATCGCCAATTAACTTATAC
>JAZOSI010000133.1:0-9705 GCA_045657065.1 Congzhengia sp.
CATTGATACTGTTTTTAACACTTATTTTAATATTTTCAGCATCTTCCTGCGGTATCAGAAAAGAAGAGTCTGTTTCAGTAAAGGATACCGAACTTTACAGTGAATACAAAATTGATACAGCAGAAATAAAGAAAAAAGACGATTTTTCTAAAGAAGGTTTTTCTCTTTCAGTTTCTGATATTTCTTACGAAGATGTAGTGACAAAAATCAACCTGAAAGTAAAAAACAATAAAGATGAAGAAATCACAGTTACAACTACAGATTTATCTGTAAATGGACTTATGTGTAACGAATCTGTTATTTTTAAAATGCGTCCTATGAGTAAAATCGAAACCTGCATTGAGATAAGCAACGAATGGTTTAAAAATGTAAATGTTACTACAATAGCAGATATTGAATTTGTGGTAAAAGTTTTTGATGAAAAGAATGAAGAAATATTAACATCAGATGTTTTAAAAATCGAAACCAATGCTCCCTGGACATACAAGCAAAAATATGACAAAGATGGTTTTTTGGTATATAAGGGAAATGGAATATCACTTTTTGCCCGTGAGGTAAAGAAAAGCGAACTTTCCAATGACTATGAACTTGTGTTCTTTGCAGAAAATAAATCAAAAAGTACAATTTCTATTATGTCAGAAGAAGTGAATGTAAACGGAAAAACCATAGAACCGCTTTTTGTTATGACGGTTGGTGAAGATAAAAAGTGCATCGACTCTATGCTTTTTTATGAAAAAGATTTAAAAGGTGCAGAGATTAAAGAAATCAAAACAGTAAAAGCAAAATTCAAAGCTTTTGATGAAAGTTTAAAAACAGTTTTTGAAACAGAAATCATCGAAATACCCGTAAAATGACATATTGGATAACCCTTAAGCATAAGCTTAATCAGTAGCTTTGCGGGGTGATAATTTGAAAAAACAATTTATAAAAAATGCAGTAATACTCACCGCAGTATCGCTATTTATGCGAGCGGTGAGTTTTTCTTTTAATGTATATGTTGCAAACAGAATAGGTTCATCTGGTATGGGACTTTTTGCGCTTATTATGTCGGTTTATAACTTTGGTGTAACGGTTTCATCATCTGGTATAAACCTTGCATCTACCAAGGTCATATCAGAAGAAATTGCAAAAGGTAAAAATAAAAGTGAAGCCACAAAGAAGAGTGTGTTATATGCTTTGTTTTTCGGTATACTTGCATTTTTACTGATATATTTTGGAGCACAATTTTTTGCAGAAACGATTATCGGTGATAACCGTATAAAAACGCCTCTCAAGATTCTTTCTGTTTCACTTCCTTGTGTTTCGGTGTCCTTTGCACTGACGGGATATTTTACTGCCACAGGCAAGGTATATAAGGCATCCTTGGTACAGGTGGCAGAACAGCTTATAAAAATTTTCGGTGCGATTACGTTTCTTGATTTACTGAACGGAAAGAACGCCGAAAACGCCTGCATATCACTGGTGTTAAGCGGAACAGTAGCAGAAATTTTGTCCTGTGCTTTGATGGGAATAGTTTACTTTTTTGATATAAGAAAAGAAAAGATGCCGAAATCGCAAGACTTAACAAAAAGGGTAATGAGATACGGACTACCTGTTGCGGTGAGTGCGTACCTTCGTTCTGCGCTTTCCACGGCAGAACACACCCTGATACCGAAAGCTTTGGAAAAATTCTGCGGTGCGAAAGAGCTTGCCCTTTCTGCTTACGGCGTAGTACACGGTATGGTTATGCCTATGATTTTTCTGCCGTCGGGGATTGTGGCATCTGTTTCGACTTTGCTTGTACCTGAAATCACAAAACTCAACAAACTGGGAAAAACAAAACAAATAGACAGAGTTATAGAAAAATCACTATCATTAACTTTAGCGTTTTCTGTAGGTGCGGCAGGAATTCTGTACTTTTATGCGGACGAAATCGGAATGCTTTTTTACAAAAGTCATGAAGCCGCACACTTCCTGAAACTGGTCGCACCTTTAGCTGCCATTATGTATGCAGACGGTGTAGTGGATGCAGTATTAAAGGGATTAAACCAGGAAATACACGCGATGCGTTATGATATAGTGTTGTCGGTGGTGTCGCTTTTTCTTATTACGACACTTATACCCGCAGAAGGCGTAATCGGATATGTTATTATAATATACATATCAGAAATGATAAACGCCTATTTGAGCATAAACAGACTTATGGAAGTTTCGGACTTTGACATAAAACCCGTTTTGTGGATGATTGTGCCTGCATTGGCGGTTTCAGCATCGTGTATAATAGGGAGAAAAATCATAGAAAATACATTGATTTCTTTTGTTTTCTCTGTTGTTGCTTATGGTGTAGTTATCTTTATTTCAAAAAGAAAACCGCCTTTACAAAGAAGATACATTGTGATAAAATAAATGTATTACATACGACAAGGAGAAAAAACTATGGCAACAAGATGGACAGCAGAACAAAACAGTGCAATAGTGTCAAAAAATCAGAATTTGCTTCTTTCTGCAGCTGCAGGAAGCGGTAAAACTGCTGTGCTTGTTGAAAGAATTATCTCCCGTATAACCGACGAAAATGACCCTATGGATGCAGACCGTCTTTTAGTGGTTACATTTACCAATGCTGCAGCCAATGAAATGCGCGACAGAATTATCGGAGCACTTGAAAAAAGAATAGAACAAGACCCGAAGAATAAGTTTTATGCACGCCAGTTGACTCTGGTAAAATCTGCAAAAATCACCACCATAGACTCATTCTGTATAGATGTACTTCGTAAATATTTTGTAGAAGCAGACCTTTCGCCTGATTTTGGCATTGCAGACCCTACTGAATGTAAGGTGCTTTTAGAAGAGGCTCTTGACAATGTAATAAACGAAATGTACGACGACGAAAAGTTCGGAACAGATTTCCTGGAATTAATGGAATCCTACACAAATTCCAAAGCAAACGATATAAATTTCAGAGAACTCTTAATTTCCATATATTATTTTTCACAGAGCTTGCCATACCCTGATGAATGGCTCGATGCATCTTCTAAAAAATTCAATATATCAGGAAGTTTTGACGAAAGTGAATACAAAGACATCATTATAAGAGAAGCTCACGATGAGCTTGAACGTATAGTTTCAGAATACAACATTATGACCGAGCTTGCCGAAAAAGACGGTATGGAAGATTTAATCGGACTTCTCATCACTGAAAAAAGCTTTTTCGAAGAGTGCCTTAATATTTCTGACTATATGGCGCTGAAAGAAAAAATCGACGCCTTTTCTTTCGAAAGAAAAAAACGCGCACCGAAAGATGCGACACCTTTATATCTTGACGATATAAATGAAATGCGTGATAAAATCAAACAGAGAAGAGTAGGAAAACTCCGTGAAAAAATCTTGAACCTGACTTCAGTACAGCAGGAAAACGCCATTAAAAAGATGTATCCTTTGATGGTTTGTCTGTCAGAAACAGTAAAAAGACTTGCACGGGAGTTTCTCTCTATGAAATTAGAGAAAAACACTCTCGATTTTTCTGATTGCGAACACCGTTGCTTAGATATTCTTACAAAAGACGGCGAACCCACAGAAATTGCAGAGATTCTGAGAAACAGTTTTGACGAGATATACATAGACGAATATCAGGACACATCAAAACTTCAGGAATCTATATTTTCTGCCATAAAATCCGAAAGAAACTTGTTTATGGTAGGTGACATCAAGCAGAGTATTTACCGTTTCAGAAATACAGACCCCATACTTTTTAAAACAAAAAGGGACAACTTCTCAAAAGAAGATGAGGCTCTCAACAGGAAGATTATCCTTTCAAAGAACTTCAGAAGCCGTGAAAATATACTTGATTCGGTTAACTGTATTTTTGAAAGAATAATGTCTGAAGAATCGGGAGAAATAGACTATAACGACGACGAAAAATTATATTTAGGTGCAGATTATCCTGATACAGCGCACAATCCCATAGATTCAAAAACAGAAATAGCAATAATAGACACAAAAGCCATCGAAGAAGAAAACGACGATTTCAAAAAAACAGAGCTTGAAGCGATATACTGCGCAAAAAGAATAGCAGAGTTGATTGAAAGCAGTGTAGAAATTTTCGACAAAGGCGAATACAGAAAAATCACATACAGTGATATCTGTATTATTGCACGAAATGTAAAAGACAACGCCATAATTTTAAATGCCGTATTTTCAGAATTCGGTATTCCGTGCTATGCAGAAAGCACAGGCGGTTATTTTGAAAGCCGTGAGATAGAGCTTATGATGGCAATGCTTTCTGTTATTGATAATCCTCGTCAGGATTTACCGTTACTCTCCGTACTTCGTTCTATAATGTTTAATATAACATCGGACGAGCTTGCAAAAATCAGATGCTATGACAAGCGCGGATGCTTTTACGATGCTATAGAAAAGTGTGCTGCAACCGATACACCCGAGGGCAACCTAAGCCGTGAAATCATTGCAACAATAGAAAATTTTGCCGAAAAGTCAAGACAGATGAGTGTCAGTGAGCTGATTTTAGAAATTTACAACAAAACAGGCTTTTACGATGCTCAGCAAACTATGACCAACGGTACAGTGAGACGCGCGAACTTAAGGCTTTTATATAACCGTGCCAAAGTTTACGAAAACACGGGACTTCGCGGACTTTACAGCTTCATAAAGTTTATCAATGATTATAAAAACACAGGAAACGATTTAGAAAGCGCAAAACAGATAAGTGAATATAACGATGCGGTCCGCATTATGAGTATTCATAAGAGCAAAGGACTTGAATTTCCTGTTGTTATACTTTTTGCTGCGGAGCATAATTTTAATCTTCAGGATTTGCACAGGTCTGTGCTTTATCACGCAGAAAAAGGCTACGGACCTAAATTTGTGGACACAGATCTGCGACTTACTTATACTTTTGCGCCGAGAGCGACACTTGAAAGCTCTTTGTACCGTGAAAGCATAGCGGAAGAAATGAGAATTCTTTATGTAGCACTAACCCGTGCCAAAGAAAAACTCATCATTATTGGTGCTGATAAAAACCTAAAGAAAAAAATCAGAAGCGCACTTCCTGGCGATTTCGATTTTCGTATAGGTGCATCACTGGTAGCAGAACATACATCCTACCTTGACTGGATTATAATGGCAATTACCGACCATCCCGACGGAGAAGCCTTGAGATTATATATTGAAGACGACAGAGAATATCACAGATATGAGCACAATGCAAAGTTCGATGTAAAGATACTGTCTTCAATAGGCGATTTGTACAGTGTGGGTACTGATGGAGAAATTAAAAAATCAGAAGAGAAAAACTTTGACAAGGTACTATCTTTGCTTGAGTTTGAGTATCCGAATATTGATGATACACAACTTCCCACTAAGGTAACAGTATCAGAACTCAAAAAACGTAAAGAAGACGAAAGACTATCAGATGGGGTAGAACTTTTCAAAAGAAGAACAGAGTTTTCTGAAAATCGTCAGGGAATGACGGCATCTGAAATCGGTGTTGCATACCATACGGTGTTGCAAAAATACGATCTTACTAAACCGCCCGAAACAAAAGAAGATGTAAAAGCCATGGTGGAAGAAATCAGAGAAAAAGGCTTTTTGACCGAGGAAGAAGCAGGAGCAGTAAACCCTGAAAAAATTTTTAAGTTCTTCAAATCGGGAACAGGCAGAATGATGCTGTCTGCTAAAGAAGTAAAAAGAGAAGTAATGTTCTGTGTATCAATTCCGGCCAAAAACTTCATTACTACCACAAACAGCGACAAAGAAATTATGCTCCAGGGCGTGATAGACTGCCTGCTTGTGACGGATGAGGGACTTGTGGTCATAGATTACAAAACAGACAAAAACTTCGATCCCAATGATACAGTAGAAAAATACAGGATTCAGCTTGACTGCTATCAGTATGCTGCTGAAAAAATATTTAAAAAACCTGTGCTGTCAAGAATTTTATTTATGTTAGATAGCGGTACAGGTATGAGTTTATAAATTAAAAAAGAGTAGCGCAAGCTACTCTTTTTTTATGCTTAATTTTCCGTAAAGAAATCCTCATCATACGCAAGCTTTATAGCATCAAAAGTTTCTACATCTACGATACCTGTAGGTGTGATGTTCCTTTCTTCCTGAAAAACTCTTACTCTTTCAGTTGTCTGTTCGCCATAAATACCATCAGGAATACCGGGGAGTTCTTTGTCTTGATTTATAATTCGGAGCATATACTGAATAGAATAAATCGGACGACCTGTTAACTCGTCAAGAGTAATGGCAATACCACGCACTTCATCCTGCATACCTTCTTTTAAATCATAACCCGGGTACTGCCCAAATTGAGCCTGAGAATTGTCTGTAACCGTTCTCCTCATTCTTTCTATGCCGTTCCAGGTATTTTCGTCTACGGTGCCGTTTTGGGGCAGATTCAATCTGTTCTGTATCTCCATTACGGCGTTTCTGGTGTTTGTGCCGAAATTGCCCGTAGTATTGACAGGTAAAGCATTGGCAAAAACAGGAACAACATCGTTTATATGGTTCTGCAGAGTCAGAACTGCATTACCCCTTGCACCAACCGACAGAGGTATTCCCGGGTACTGTACGGAAGTAGGATTTGTGCTGAATTCTGAAGACTTACCGGTAGCAATATAAATACCTTTTATTGCATTGTACATACTTTCCCAGGTAAGAGGTCCCACCACGCCGTCAACGGGCAGACCGTAGGTTCTTTGGAACGCAGAAACCGCTCTTGTGGTTGCAGGACCGTAAACGCCATCTGGTGTTACAGAAGGTACAGTGTCGTAGTATTCGGCTAACACATTCAACATCTGTTGAAGTACCAAAACACCGTCTCCGGCATCACCTTCTTGTAATACTTCGGGATATTCCAATGACAAACCGAATATAACATCACCACGGGCGTTGAGCTCGTTTAATCGGTTTATTCCCGTAAAAATATTTACAAGCTTATACCATGTAGCACGACCGACTACGCCGTCAGGTGTGAGATTAAAAATTCTCTGAAAAGTCCTGACGGCATTTTCTGTTGATTCACCGAAAACTGCACCTGTGGGAACTTTGGGTATAGCAGGGTAGTTGGTAGAAATCGCATTAAGAAGAATCTGCACACGCAAAACATCAGTTCCAACATCCCCAAGACGTATTGGTGTACCTGGGTATGAGGGACCGACTGACTCTACGGGAACATTGTTTACAATGTTTACATCATCACCATAATAGTATCTTATAATCTGAAAAGGCAAAAACCCCTGATTGGCAAGGGAAACCGTACCCCATTGGGAAAGACCGGCGCAGGTTACAGTTGTACCGTTACAGAACTGCGCTGCCAACGGTTCGACAGAACCATTACGACGCAGGTATGAGTCAAAAATATCATCTACAATATCGCTGATGTCGCCGAAAATATTTCGACCTCTTACAAATGCCTGGTCAAACTGGGTAGTGTTGGTTATGTCAAAATTATAACCGCGACTGCGGTAAAATTCTGTGTAGATTTTATTTAAAGCAAAAGAAATTTGTGCATAGATGTTAGCACGAAGTGCACTTTCGGGCCAGGTTGGGTAAATTTCTGATGACGCCACATTTTTGATGTAATCAATAAAAGGAATAGTTATGTTTTGTGCAGGGGCGTCAGGAGGTCCTAAATGTACAGTTATAAATTCCGGAATTACAGGTGTTGTATCAGGCATAATAGTCCTCCTTTATAAATTCTGATTTGGAATGATTACAACATTGTTCATATCTCCGTTTGAAAGTTCAGGTAACGGAATAAGATTTACTGGCAAAAGTGTTAAGTTATCGCCAAAAACCTGCACATTTTCGATTATTGCAGGGTAGTAGTCAGGGTGTGTGATAGTTACCTTGTATTGAGCAAAAGGTAGAGCTACGGTAGGCTCCTGGGAAGCAGAAGCGGAGGGGGCAGGTAAAGAAAAAGACACAGTTCTTCCGCTTCTGTCTGTGTCGGATGTTTTTGATATAGAGTTATCTTCTGATGTAACCACAACCTCAGCGTTGACCACAGGCAATAGCTGATTTGCGGTAAATACACTTACAACCATCTGACCTTCACTGCTGTCAGGGAATGATGCTGTGTTGTTTTCAGGAATTGTATTTTCAGGTGTGTTGTTTTCGGGTGGTGAGTCGGGTCTTTGGTTACTGTCATAAAAACTGTTGGGCATAGTATGTTCCTTTCATAGAAATAATTGTGATAATTTATATGAGTGGAATTTACCAAAAATTACAACCGTAATCAAGGGAACAAATAAAAGATTTTATCGTTTAAGTAATGTGAGCACAAGCTTACGACATACAGGGCATAGGCCCATAAAATAAAAATGCACCACTTAAGACATCAAAGGAATTGACGCAAAAAATTAAAAAATTTAAGGAGGAAAACTTAAATGTTTAAAGCAAAAAAACTGACATCTTTCATTCTTTCAGCATTGATGACAATTGGTTTTACTGTAACATCATTTGCAGCAGTTCCTCAGGATGCGCAGAATTCCCAGTACAGAGATGCGATAGAACTTTTAGGCGCACTTGAAATTATGGTAGGGGATGCAGAAAGCGGCGCTTTCCGTCCTGATGACACAATCAGAAGATCAGAATTTGCAAAAGTGGCAGTAATGGCACTTGGTATGGAAGACATCGCAGATAGTTCAAAATATCCCACAAAATTCCCTGACGTAGTGTCAAACCACTGGGCAAACGGCTACATCAACGTAGCAGTAAATCAGGGCATTATCATTGGTGACGACCTTGGTAACTTCCGTCCTGACGATACAATCACATACGCAGAGGCTGCAACAGTGCTTGTTCGTCTTATCGGTCACACACCTTCAGCAGAAAGAAAAGGCGGATTCCCCCAGGGGTACCTTTCAGTAGCTGCATCAACAGGTATCACAAAGAACGCAGTTGCAGCAGATAACTCTGCTGTAATTCGTGGTATGGTAGCACAGATGACATCAAATGCATTAGTTGCTAAAAAAATGGAACAGACAAGCTTTGGCAGTGACGAATCATACAAAGTAGTAGATAAAACATTGTTAGACGATGAACTCTCAACCGAAATCGTTTATGATCAGGTAACAGCAGTTGGTACAAGTTCGCTTACAGGTTCATCAAGCCTCAAAAACGACGAAATTAAAATAGGCACAGAAGTATACGAAGTAGCAGATAAAGCATTATCTGGTGCAAGAAAACTTCTTGGCTATAATGTAGAAGCATATATCAGAGAAGATTCATACGGCGAAAAATCACTTATTTTGGCCCGTGAACAGAAAGGCAAAAATGTATCTTTAAAAATTAAAACAGAAGACATCAAAGAAGTAACAGAAGATACAAAAGTAAAAGTAGAATACTGGCAGGATAAAGATAAAGACAGAAAAACAGAAGAAGCTTTGATTTCTGCTGATGCAAAATATCTCTACAACGGTCAGGCGATTTCAAAAGATTTAGAAGAATTAAAACCTGAAGCCGGTTCAATTACACTTTTAGACCGCGACCGTGACGATATATTCGATGTGGTATTCATTGAAGAATATGAAAACTATGTAGTAGAAGAAGTAATTGCATCAAGCAACAGAGTAACAGACAAATACGGCAAAAGCTCATTAGTATTTGACCCTGAAGACGAAAGTGTTAAGTTTATTATCACACGTGCAGGTCAGGAAATCAAAATTACAGACCTTGCAGAGTGGGATGTACTCTCAGTAG
>JAZOSI010000134.1:0-8265 GCA_045657065.1 Congzhengia sp.
CTATGAAAAATAAAATTATAAAGTATGCCAAAGAACTTAATATTGAATATGTCGGTGTTGCACCTGTTATGCAGTATCGCGACTTAAGGGAAAGACTCGAGAAAAAACATAAGCTATACGGCACATCACAGTTTGAAGAAAAAGATATAGATAAAAGATGCAACCCCCATATTACATACCCCTGGGCAAAGAGTATTATCGTATGCCTTTTTCCTTATTATACGGGTGAAGACGAAAACTCAAACATCTCAAAATACGCCCGTATTCCGGACTATCACAATGTGGCAAAAGAAAAACTCACAGAAATATGTACTTTTATAAAAAACGAGCAGAGTGATGCTAAAACAAAGTGTTTTGCCGACACCGGAGTTTTACACGACAGACACTTGGCTTACCTTGCAGGGCTTGGCTTTGTGGGTAAAAATACATTATTGATAAATGAAAAATACGGCACTTACTTTTTTATAGGCTATATTATAACTGACCTTGAACTGGAATGTGATAACCCACAGGACACAAAATGTAAAATGTGTAACTCTTGCATCGTGAACTGTCCCGGACAGGCGTTAGACGGAGAATTCTTAGATTGTGAGAAGTGCGTATCTTACATAACGCAGTTAAAAGAAATTACAGAAGAGCAGAGAGAAATTCTCAAAAATCAGGATAAAGTCTACGGTTGTGACAAATGTCAGGAAGCATGCCCTCACAATGAAAATCCGATACCTACACCAATAGAAGAATTTTATGAAAAAAGGGTAGTGAATTTAGACAGAAATGAGCTTTTAGCTATGTCAAATAAAGAGTTCAAAGAAAAGTACGAAGATTTTCCTTTTTCATGGCGTACAAAAGCCGTTATTTTAAAGAATTTCGACAAATAAATCTTGACAAAAATATAACAAATAAGGTAAAATATTTACAATATTGTTTTTAGCGAAGACGGAGGTTAGAACATTATGAAAAATACAGAAAAAACAATGGAGAAAGTAGTTGCTTTATGTAAGGGCAGAGGTTTCGTATATCCTGGTTCAGAAATTTACGGTGGACTTGCAAACACATGGGATTACGGTCCTTTGGGCGTAGAGCTTAAAAATAATGTAAAAAGAGCCTGGTGGCAGAAGTTCATCCAGGAAAGCCCCTACAATGTAGGTCTCGATGCAGCAATTTTAATGAACCCCCAGACATGGGTTGCATCAGGTCACGTAGGCGGATTTTCTGATCCTTTGATGGACTGTAAAGAATGTAAATCACGCCATCGTGCAGATAAACTCATCGAAGACTATATGTTTGAAAAAGGAGAGCCTACAGTAGTTGACGGTTGGTCAGACGAAAAGATGCTCGAATTTATCAAAGAAAATAATATTGCTTGTCCTAAGTGTGGCAAAACAAACTTTACAGATATCAGAAAATTCAACCTTATGTTCAAAACATTCCAGGGTGTAACAGAAGATTCATCTGCAGAACTCTTCCTTCGTCCTGAAACAGCACAGGGTATTTTCGTAAACTTCAAAAATGTTCAGAGAACATCAAGAAAGAAAGTTCCTTTCGGTATCGGTCAGATTGGTAAATCTTTCAGAAACGAAATCACACCCGGTAACTTCACATTCAGAACACGTGAATTTGAACAGATGGAACTCGAATTCTTCTGTGCTCCCGGAACTGACCTTGAATGGTTCGCTTACTGGAAAGAATTCTGTAAGAACTGGTTGTTATCGTTAAATATCGCAGAAGAAAACTTAAGACTTCGTGACCACAGTCCTGAAGAACTTTCACATTATTCAAATGCTACAACAGACTTTGAATTTATGTTCCCCTTCGGCTGGGGCGAACTCTGGGGGATTGCTGACAGAACAGACTTCGATTTAAAACAGCACATGATACATTCAGGTGAAAACTTTGAATACACAGACCCCATTACAAACGAAAAATACATTCCTTACTGCATTGAGCCGTCCCTCGGTGCAGACAGAGTTACTCTCGCATTCTTAGTTGAAGCATATGATGAAGAAGAAGGAGAAGACGGCAAGGAAGGTCGTACAGTTATGCGTTTCCATCCTGCACTTGCTCCTGTTAAGGTAGCAGTTCTTCCTCTTTCAAAGAAACTTTCTGAAAAAGCACTCGAAGTTTATGAAAAGCTTTCAAAGAAATTTATGTGCGACTATGACGATGCAGGAAGTATTGGTAAGCGTTACAGAAGACAGGATGAAATCGGTACACCTTACTGTGTAACATATGATTTCGATTCAGAAGAAAACGGTACAGTTACAATTCGTGAACGTGATACAATGGAACAGATTACAGTTAAAATTGATGAATTAGAAAGCTATTTTGCAGATAAGTTCACATTTTAATGTTAAAACTTATAAATTTTGAGTATTTTTAGCTGAAAAATATGCAAAATATTCACAAAAATAAATTTTGTTTATTGACAATATTCAAAAATTTTAGTATTCTAATTATGATAATGTTTGTATATTTGGTTAAGGAGTTGTAAATATGTTATCAAGAACAGTTACCGTACAGAATCAGGTAGGTCTTCATGCTAGACCCGCTACATTTTTTATACAGAAAGCCAATGAATTCAAATCAAGTATCTGGATTGAAAAAGAAGAACGCAAAGTAAATGCAAAAAGTTTACTCGGTGTTTTATCTTTAGGCATCACAAAAGGCACAGAGATTAAGATTGTGACCGACGGCGTAGATGAAGAAGAAGCGCTTGATGCTTTGGAAGCTTTGATTGATTCAAATTTCAGCGACTAAAATTTTTGGGATATGTGTCCAATGACGCATATCCCTTTTTTGTAAGGAGAAATACTATGGTTGATGAGCTCATGTTAAAGAGCTTGCCAAATGACCCCGGTGTTTATATTATGAAGGACAAAACCGGCAAAATCATATATGTAGGCAAAGCAAGAATACTCAAAAACCGTGTCAGACAGTATTTTCAGAGCACGGAAAAGCACCCGCCAAAAGTTGCGGCGATGGTGTCTAAAATCGACACATTTGAATATATATTAACAGACAGCGAATTAGAAGCGCTCGTATTAGAGTGTAACCTTATAAAAAAATACCGCCCTTACTACAACATTCTTTTAAAAGACGATAAAAATTATCCTTATATCAAGGTTACAAACGAAGAATATCCGCGTCTTAAATTCGTCAGAAAAATGGAAAAAGACGGTGCCCGTTATTTCGGACCATATACCAACAGCGCACAGGTGCGAGAAGCCATTGATTTTGTGAGTAAACTGTTCAGACTTCCTGACTGCGGACTTAAGCTTCCCAAAGATATGGGAAAGAAACGTGCCTGTATCAATGCACAGATCGGAAAATGCTTTGCTCCTTGTGAGAATACAATTTCGAGGGAAGAATATGCACAAAAAATAAAAGACGCATGCGATTTTTTAGACGGCAATACAAAGAAAATTCTATCAAAACTTGAAAACGAAATGAAAGAAGCATCACTGAAAACAGAATTCGAGCGTGCAGCATCCCTTCGTGATAAAATAAACGCTATCAGACAAATGGAAAACAAACAAAAAATCGTATCGGAAAAGTATGCCGATGAGGATATTATAGGATTTTTCTCGTCGGAAAACAAAACCTTTGCGGAGGTTTTCTTTGTGCGCCGTGGAAGACTTACAGGACACCATGGTACAGTTATTTCAAACACAAAAGAAATGACCAATGAAGAGATTGCAAAAGAATTTATCAAACAATATTATAAGGACGCCGACTTCGTGCCGAAAACAGTTTACATTCAGTACGAATGTGAAGAAAAAGAGCTTCTTTGTGACTTTTTGACACAAATTTCAGGACGAAATGTAAAGATTATAACACCAAAACGCGGAGAGAAAAAATCACTTCTTGAGATGGCTCATAAGAATGCAAAACAATCAGCGTTAAACTACATTCTTAAAAATGGCGAGGGAGAAAAGAGTGTAAAAAGACTTATTCTTGACTTGAAAGAGGAATTGTCTTTATCAACACCGCCTTATGTTATAGAAAGCTATGACATTTCAAATACCGCAGGCGAAGACAATGTGGGCTCGATGGTTGTTTTTGTGAACGGTGAACCGAAGAAGAGTCGTTACCGTCGTTTTAAAATTGAAACCGCAACAGGCGGAGATGATTATCATAGTATGGCGGAAATGATTTTACGTCGCCTTACACACGCCCGTGACGAAGAAAAAATGATTGAAACAGGCGAATTAAAAAGAGAAGATGCAAAATTCTTACCCTTGCCTGACTGTATCTTTTTGGACGGCGGCAAAGGGCACTTGTCGGTAATTTCAGAACTTTTGGAACTGACTGATGCAGACATTCCGCTTTTTGCAATGGTAAAGGATGATAAACACAAAACAAATAACCTGCTAAGGTCTGACGGACAAATCGTAGAACTAAAAAGAAACTCACCACAGTTCAGACTTGTGGCATCAATTCAGGAAGAAGTGCATAGATTTGCTATAGAATACCACAGAAAACTCAGAGGCAAAAAAATGAAATCATCAACGCTTTCTGAAATAGATGGAGTAGGCGAAAAAACCGCAGCACTTTTGCTCAAATATTTTAAATCTATCAAGAACATAGAATCAGCAAGTATAGAAGAACTTATAAAAAGCGGTGTAAGTAAAAAAACTGCAGGAAACGTATATAAGTACTTTGATAAAAAATAGTTCAAATAAGGTAAAAAAACTTGCTATTTTGTCGTAAAAAGTGTATAATAATAGGGTAACATTTTAAGGGGTGAAACAGATGAGAATAGCGGTTGATGCATTTGGCGGCGACAATGCTCCTGATGAAATAATCAAAGGAAGTATAAAGGCAGCCCAATCAAAAGAATATGAGATTATTCTTGTAGGTAATGAAGAAATATTAAAAACAAAATTAAGTGAATTTGGATACAGCGGAAAGAATATTACAATAAAGCACGCAAGCGAAGTTATCGAAGTATCGGAAGAACCTGTAAAGGCAATACGTGCCAAAAAAGACTCTTCGATTGTAGTTGCGTTAAATATGTGCAAATCAGGTGAAGCAGACGCCGTTGTAAGTGCAGGAAGTACAGGTGCATACCTTGCAGGAGCGTTCAGGATTTTGGGCAGAATCAAAGGAATAAAAAGACCTGCATTAACTGCTTTTATGCCAAGCGTAAATGGCGGAATAGGAGTAATTTTAGACGTAGGTGCTACATCTGACGCAAAACCCGAATACCTTGCGCAATTCGGCCAGATGGGTTCATTATATGCAGAAAAAGTGTTAGGAATTAAAAACCCCAAGGTTTACCTTGCAAACATCGGTGTAGAAGAAGGTAAAGGAAACGAACTTTACAGAGAAGCCTACGGTTTGTTAAAAGAAAATGAAAACATAAATTTCTGTGGAAATATCGAAACCCGTGAACTTACATCAGGAATAGCGGATGTTATAGTTTGTGACGGTTTTTCGGGCAATATGGTAATAAAGAGTATTGAAGGCACTGCATCAGCATTGTTTAAGCTTATCAAAAAGAGTTTTGTTGAAACCATACTTACTAAAATAGCGGCAGCGATAATGCTTCCCAGACTCAAAAAAGTAAAAGCTCTTTTAGATTCGTCAGAATACGGTGGTGTGCCGCTTTTAGGTATTGACGGAGTAGTGATAAAGGCACATGGAAATTCTGATGAAAAAGCTTTCTATCACGCTATCGAGAGTGGGGCGAGATTTGCATCAACGGGAGTAGACGACGAACTCAAAAAAATGTACCAGAAAGAAGCCGCAACTGAAGAAGAATAATACACTACATAAAATTGTAAAAAAACTATAAATACTATTTACAAAAGGTGCCAATATGATATATAATATTATCTGTGGTATACATATATTTACATACGGAGGTATTGTTAATGGAATTCGAAAAAATTCGTGAAGTTTTAATTGCACAGTTTGGTGTTGACGCGGCAATGATCACACCCAAGACAGCGTTTGTTGACGACCTTGGCGCTGATTCATTGGATGTTGTTGAACTCATTATGGCTTTAGAAGAAGCTTTTGATATGGAAATCCCCGATACAGAAGCAGAAGGTATTGTGACTGTAGAGGATGCAGTTGAATATATTAAAAATCACAATTAACAGCTAAGAGGGTGTGGAAACACACCCTCTTATGTAGGTACTTTTGAACGCATAAACCTGTTTCTGCAATGTGCCTTTTGTTGCCAGAAGCAACTTTATGCGTTTGTTTTGTTTTATAAGGAGACGACAAAATGAACAATTTACGCGAATTTCAGGAAATCATTGGCTATAAGTTCACGAACGAAGAACTTTTGAAAATTGCTCTTACTCACAGTTCTTATGCCCATGAAAACAAAGACAAAAAAGTTATTTACAACGAAAGACTTGAATTTTTGGGAGATTCTGTTTTGAGCCTTTTGGTGAGCAGATACATTTTTGAAAATTATCCCCATCTGCCCGAAGGAAATCTTACCAAAATGCGCGCTGCAGTAGTATGTGAAAAATCACTTTACGAATGTGCGGTAAACATCGACCTTGGGAAATATCTGATTTTAGGAAGAGGCGAAGAGCGCACAGGCGGAAGAACAAGAATGTCTATTTTGTCTGACGCTTATGAAGCGCTGATTGCTGCAATCTATCTTGACAGCAATTTAGATGTTACAAGAGAATGGGTTTTAGGACAAGTTTATGAAGCTATTGAAAATGCTGCAAAAGGCAGACTTTCAAAAGACTATAAGACAGAATTTCAGGAAGTAGCACAAAAAGACGGCGATGTTAATATCTGCTACAAAGTAATTTCAGAGTCGGGCCCTGACCATAATAAATCCTTTACTGTTGCAGTTTACCTTGATGGTAAACTGATGGGTGAAGGCGAAGGCACAAGTAAGAAACGAGCGGAGCAAAAAGCCGCAGAAAATGCTCTTTTTGCCATAAAAGAGGACAAGTAATATGAAACAGAAGACCATACCTGTTTTTGTGCCGCATATGGGTTGTCCAAATGATTGCTCTTTTTGCAATCAGAGAAAAATCACGGGAAAAGACGAAGAAATGACACCTGAACTTGCCCGTAAACTGATTGAAGAATCGCTTTCTACCATAGAGAGTGATTATGTGGAGATTGGTTTTTTTGGCGGAAGTTTTACTGGAATTGATAAAGAAATCCAAAGAGAACTTTTGTCAGTAGCAAAAGAATACAAGGATGCAAAAAAAATACACGCTATAAGGCTTTCTACCCGTCCTGACTATATTGACGAAGAAAGACTTACGCTTTTAAAAGAGTATGGCGTCGATATGATAGAATTAGGCGCACAGTCTATGGATGATGAAGTGCTGAAACTTAACCGTCGTGGTCACACATCAGAAGACACTCAAAAAGCATCTCATCTCATAAAGTCATACGGCTTTAAATTAGGACTTCAGATGATGACGGGATTATATGGTGATAGTGACGAAAAGTGTAAACAGAGCGCAGAAAAAATAATTGCACTTTCACCCGATTGCGTAAGAATATATCCCACACTTGTATTGTCGGGCACATACATGGACGAACTTTACAATAAGGGAGAGTACATACCTCAAAATATTGATGATGCGGTGAAACTTTGTGCAGATTTGAAGACGAGATTTGACGAAGAAAAAATTCCCGTCATAAGAATAGGACTTATGTCGTCAGACAATATAAATCCCGAAAAGGATGTAGTCGCAGGACCGTATCACCCCTCTATGGGAGAATTGGTGTTAAGTGAAATATACCTTCGCAGAATTTTAAAAGAAATTGATACAGATGCCGAGATTTTAGTAAATAAACGCGACATTTCGGCCTTTGTAGGAAACAAAAAATCAAACATTCAAAAACTAAATGAAGCGGGATTTCAGGTTACATTTAAAGAAAGTGACGATATTCCGTATACAACTTATAAAATTATCAGAAAGGAGCAACGAAAATGAGATTAAAAGGAATAAAAGTAAATGGTTTTAAATCTTTTGCAGACAAAATAAACCTTGATTTTTCTGATGGTATAACTGCAATCGTTGGTCCTAACGGTAGCGGTAAGAGTAACATTTCAGATGCTGTTCGCTGGGTTTTGGGTGAACAGAGTGCAAAAATGCTCCGTGGTTCTAAAATGGAAGATGTAATCTTCAGCGGTACACAGAAAAGAAATCCTATGGGATTTGCGGAAGTTACGCTTGTACTTGACAACAAGGACAGGAAACTGGATGTTGCATTTGATGAAGTTGAAGTAACGAGAAAAGTATTTACATCGGGCGAAAGCCAGTATAT
>JAZOSI010000135.1:0-3206 GCA_045657065.1 Congzhengia sp.
TCAGCTACACGAAGTTCTAAAACGATAGAGCGTTCGCCTTCGCGCTCACTAACTTCTACGGCGTTGGGTTCGTCAACCAAAGCTTTTGCAATAACTGCTAATAATTCTTTCATTTTCTTTCTCCTTACTTTAAAAAGACGGGATTACTCTGTGATACCGCTTTTCTTAAGTAAAACCTTAACTGTATCTGTGGGCTGTGCACCGTTAGCAATCCATTTCTTTGCTTTTTCTGCATCGATTTTGATTTCAGAAGGATTTGTTAAGGGGTTGTATGTGCCGATTTCTTCAATGAATCTACCATCTCTGGGATAACGAGAGTCAGCAACAACTACTCTGTAGAAAGGAGCTTTCTTAGCGCCCATTCTTCTTAATCTCATTTTTACTGCCATTGTTTTCACCTCCAAAAGATTTAAATATTTATGTTATTTAATAACAAACTACTTTTTCTTCTTTTTCTTTTTGAAGCGTTTTATTCCGCCTCCGCCCAACTGCTTCATCATTTTCTGCATTTGTTCGAATTGTTTCAAAAGAAGATTTACATCACTAACCTGCATACCGCTACCTGCTGCAATTCTTTTTTTGCGGCTGGCGTTTAAGATTTCAGGTTTTTCGCGTTCCTGCATAGTCATTGATTTGATTATTGCTTCCACGCGGTCGAGCTTACGCTCGTCGATTTCGGTATTGGCAAGAGCCTTCTGGTCAATACCTGGTACCATTTTTATCAGCGAGGACAAAGGTCCCATTTTTTTCATCTGTTGCATCTGGTTGAGAAAATCATCCAGATTAAATGTGTTCTGACGGATTTTTTCTTCTAAAGCGGCAGCATCCTTTTCGTCGAATGCTTCCTGTGCTTTTTCAACTAATGAGAGCACATCGCCAGCACCTAAAATTCTTGACGCCATTCTGTCGGGGTGGAATTCTTCGATGTCTGATAATTTTTCACCTACACCACAGAACTTAATCGGTTTTCCTGTTACGGCTTTAACAGAGAGCGCCGCGCCGCCTCGGGTGTCACCGTCGAGCTTTGTGATGATTACGCCTGTGATTTCTAATCGTGAATTAAAGTTTTCTGCTATATTTACTGCATCCTGACCGGTCATAGCGTCTATTACAAGCAAGATTTCATCGGGATTTACAGCTTTCTTCACATCTTCTAACTCCTGCATCAACTCATCGTCGATGTGGAGTCGGCCTGCTGTATCCAAGATAACAAAATCGTTGCCGCACTTTTTCGCGTGTTCGATAGCTGATTTTGCTATTTTTACAGCGGATGTATCTGTACCCATTTCAAAAACGGGTATATCTAACTGCTTACCTACAACCTGCAACTGCTTGATAGCGGCAGGGCGGTAAATGTCACAGGCAACGAGTAAGGGGCGCTTGTTGTGTTTCTTTCTCATGTATCCCGCAAGCTTTGCACAGAATGTGGTTTTACCTGCACCCTGAAGACCTGCCATCAGGACAACTGTGGGATTTTTAGAAAATTCTATTCTTGTATTTTCACTGCCCATTAAGGCTGTGAGTTCGTCGTTTACTATTTTTACAATCTGCTGACCGGGAGTTAAGCTTTCTAAAACATTAGCACCTACTGCCCGTTCTGAAACCTTTGCGATAAAATCTTTTACAACCTTATAGTTTACGTCAGCTTCCAAAAGAGCAAGTTTAATTTCTCGCATTGATTCTTTGATGTCTGACTCTGTAACTACGCCGCGGCTTTTAAGTTTTCTTAAGGCTGCGCCCAGTTTTTCGGACAAATTTTCAAATGCCATTAAACTTCCTCCTTGTTATCAAAGTTTTTCTGTGATTTTTTCAATCTTTTCTGCCATTTCGCTGACAGCTCCCGAGAGCTTCTGTGAATGGATGTATGTGTCGATGTAGTTTTTTAATTCTGCGAACATCGCACCGATATCTACTACTTCTTTTTTGATTTCGCGGAAACGCTTGGCAAGCCCAAGTGTGTCTTCTAACTCTATCAACTGTTTTTCACCGCGCTTTATGGAGTCACGGACGCCTTGACGGGAAATTGCAAGGGGTTCTGCGATTTCGGCCAATGATAAATCCTCATTATAATAAAGGTCCATAGCCTCACGCTGTTTTTCTGTCAAAAGTTCGCCGTAAAAATCCAAAAGCATTGCGATTTCATAATCTTTGCCGGTCTTTTTCAAGAAAATCACCTCGCTTTTTTGTAGGGTGTAAAGGTTTCGCTCTTCACACCTCTACTATTCTAACCTAAATTAACATATTTGTCAATAGTAATTTTTAAATTTACAAAATTTCCAGCCATATTGTTTGACAAACACTTAACATTGTGGTAAAATTTATACGGCGAATTTTGTTTATTTATAAAATTTTATATATCTGAAAGGAGCGGAATAGAATGAAATATTCAGCTGAAGTAGAACATATGTGTCCTCTCGCTAAAGGCGCATATCACGGTCCCGCGCCCATTCCTCAGGAAGGCAGATGGACTCAGGTAAAAGAAATCAAAGAAATTTCCGGTTTAACACACGGTATTGGTTGGTGTGCTCCCCAGCAGGGTACATGTAAACTTACCTTAAATGTTAAAGAAGGTATCATCGAAGAAGCTCTTGTTGAAACAGTAGGTTGCTCAGGTATGACACACTCTGCTGCTATGGCTTCAGAAATCTTGGTTGGTAAGACAATCTTGGAAGCTATGAACACAGACTTAGTTTGTGACGCTATCAACACAGCTATGAGAGAACTCTTCTTACAGATCGTTTACGGTCGTACACAGACAGCTTTCTCAGAAGATGGTCTTCCCATCGGTGCAGGTCTTGAAGATTTAGGTAAGGGTTTGCGTTCACAGGTTGGTACTACATACGCTACACGCGAAAAAGGCCCCAGATACTTAGAACTCGCTGAAGGCTACATCACAAAAATCGCTGTTGATGACAACAACGAAATCATTGGTTACAAATTCGTACACCTGGGCAAAATGATGGAAATGATTGCCAAAGGTATGGACGCTAACGAAGCTTTAGCTAAGGCAAGCGGCCAGTACGGCAGAGTTGATGACGCGGCAAAATTATTAGACCCGCGCCACGAGTAATTAAGGAGGGTATGAATTATGGCATTATTTGAAAGCTATGAAAGAAGAATTGACCAGATAAACGCAGAATTAGCAAAGCACGGCATTTCTTCTATCGAAGAAGCAAAGAAAATCTGTGACGATAAAGGCATAGATG